>CAXUIS010000189.1:0-2246 GCA_964250915.1 uncultured Ktedonobacteraceae bacterium
CATCCCCTTGCGGGTGCCCTTGCTTTTGTCAAATGTGCTTTGACGGTCTACTACAATTTGATTTCATTCATATACATACACATGTCATCGTCATATAGCGAAACGCTTGTGCGCTTTCTAACGTGTTATTGATGTTAAACTTTTTATAGTAACAAAGGAAGAGAATATATATGGCATCAGCACAATCGACAATAAAAAGCTATCAGAATACGTATCAACAAGGTGATCAGAATGTTGTGACACGCAATGTCGGACAAACCGAACGTTGGATTTCGGGAGTAAGTGGCGGTCTATTAGCTGCGTATGGCGTCTTTCGCCGTGACTGGCTGGGCGCAGGTATTGCGGTTATTGGGAGTGCCCTATTCTATCGTGGAGCGAGCGGACATTCGTTCATCTATCAGGCAATGAGTATTAGCACAGCCGAGCAGCAACCGAACTTCGCACCCGGCATTCCAAAGACGGTATCGAGTATTCCTGGCAAGCGTGGTGTGCGTGTACAACGTTCAATGACGGTGCAACGCTCTGCGGAAGACCTGTTCAACTACTGGTATGACATCGAGCAGGCACCTCGCTATATGGATTACATTCAATCAGTCATGAAGACAGGCGAGCGTACGTCTCATTGGGTAGCTCAGGGGCCAATGAACAAAACAGTTGAATGGAACTCTGAACTTCTGCAAGTTGTGCCAAATAAGTCGATTTCCTGGCATGCACACGGAAAACCAACAACGGCGAATGCAGGCAAGGTAAGTTTTGATCCTGCACCCGATGGACACAGTACAGTGGTCACACTTGAACTCGACTTCCTGCAATTCAAAGGTGCACTTGGCACAGGCATTGGCAACCTCGTTGGACATATTCCAGAAAAGCAGGCGTTAGAAACGCTCCGCCACTTCAAAGAAATCATGGAAGCGGGCGAGGTTCCCACCATCAAAGGACAGTCAACAGGCAAAGGCATAAAGTAGGGGATCAAAATAGAAAGAAGAGATACATGAAAGCATTATGCTGGTATGGTACGCACAAGGTGCGTGTAGATAATGTACCTGATCCGCAGATTATCAATCCACGTGACGCCATTGTCAAAATTACATCAACAGCCATTTGTGGCTCTGACCTGCACCTGCTCGATGGCTATATTCCTGCGATGGAGAAGGGCGACATTCTAGGGCATGAGTTCATGGGCGAGGTGGTCGAGGTAGGGAGAGGTGTTGAGAATTTGAAGAAGGGCGACCGTGTGGTTGTGCCATTCACGATCTCGTGTGGCCGTTGTCGTTACTGTCAAAAGGGCCTGTTTTCTCTGTGCGATAACTCGAACCCGAACGCATGGCTAGCAGAGTCATTGTATGGCTTCTCGGCAGCAGGTCTCTATGGCTATTCGCACATCTACGGTGGCTACGCGGGTGGACAGGCGGAATATGCGCGTGTCCCGTTTGCTGATGTCGGTCCAATCAAGATTCCCGATGGTCTGACCGATGAGCAAGTGTTGTTTCTATCCGACATCTTCCCAACTGGCTACATGGCAGCCGAAAACTGCAACATTCAACCCGGCGATACTGTCGCGGTCTGGGGTTGCGGACCTGTTGGACAGTTTGCCATTCAGAGTGCCTACATGCTAGGGGCAGAGCGCGTTATTGCGATTGATCGCTTCCCCGAACGCTTGCGTATGGCGGCTGAGCAAAGCAAGGCCGAAGTCTTCAACTACGAAGGCGTCGATGTTGTCGAAGTCCTCAAGCAGATGACTGGTGGACGCGGACCCGATTCCTGTATCGACGCAGTAGGCTTGGAGTCGCACGGTAGTAGCCTTGATGCTATCAATGATACCGCGAAACAGAAAACACGGCTGGGAACCGACCGCCCTCATGTGTTACGCCAAGCAATTCAGGCATGTGGGAAGGGTGGTACTGTCTCGCTACCAGGCGTTTATGGCGGCTTCCTTGACAAGATACCCTTTGGTGCAGCATTTGCAAAAGGTCTGACCTTTAAGATGGGCCAAACTCATGTGCATAAATACTTGCATCCTCTGCTGGAGCGTATTCAAAAAGGTGACATCGACCCTTCATTTGTAATCACTCACACGATGAAGTTGGATGATGCCCCACACGCCTATGACATCTTCAAGCATAAAGAAGATAACTGCATTAAGGTTGTCTTGAAACCATAAGCTTCATACAAAAGAGAACGCGAAAAACAGCGTAGAAGAAAGCGATTTGTGTGTAGAAAAACAAGTTTAAGGGGAGATTTTTAAT
>CAXUIS010000189.1:2256-10573 GCA_964250915.1 uncultured Ktedonobacteraceae bacterium
GATACACGCGTGTTACTTAAACGTCCAATCTCCAAATTCACCAGTATGTTGCCCATCAGATGCATTTATTATATAAAATTGGCCTGCCATGTCGCCACCAGTTTTGATATGACCTTGAAAAAGCATATTCGTCCCTCGACCTACCATCTTCATCGTAAACGTAATACTCCCATCAATACCGACCGTTCCTGTAAATGGACCCGTGAGGCCAAGGCAATTGCAAGAACCCTGTATCTGCCCATGCTTTTGTTGAATATTTGTCAGGGCGGAATTTACTACATTCCCATTGAGGTAATCGTGCATACTTCCTCCATACGCAGTTGCAAGCGTTGGGTAGGGAGATTGATCGACGGTTGGAGTGGCTGTAGGCAATGAGAGCGACTTTATAGGTGTGAGTTTATAGGCTGAGGTCGTATGAGGCATATGCAAAATAGACCAGGTGATACCTCCACCAACCAGCAGCAAGGCAACTAATACGCCTACAATAGTCAGCAGCCGAAACTGGCGTTTCTCTTTTTGTACGAGCTGACGCTGTTGCTCTAATGTCATGGGAGAAATATTTTTTCTGGTACGTGCAATATGTCGCCTAGCTAATAAAAGCTTACTAGATGATACAAGCTTATTTGTTGTATCGTTTTCCTCTGGTGCGCTACTGACTTCTGTATCACTAGCTTTTGTATCGCTTGCCTTAGGACCGTTTTCTTGCGCTTTAAGTTCTTCCCAAAATTCGTTAATTGTGGCAAAGCGGCTATCGCGCACAGTACTCATGGCGCGACTGATCGCATTACTTACACCCAATGGTAATTCTGGTTCCAATTCGTGTGCAGGTTTGAGTGGGTCAGCACCTTGATTTCCTGTTACCCGCGTAAGCGCATCTACAGGAATAGTACCGGTGAGCAATGTGTATACCGTGGCTGCGAGACCATATACATCGGTACGCGTATTCGTTCCACCGCCATATTGCTCAAGAGCTGCATAGCCAGGTGTCCCATGACGGATAACTGTTGTTGTGCCGTCGTTGGTGTATTCTTTAGCAATACCAAAGTCCACCAGCATTGCGTCGCCACCTTTTACAGGCACAACAATATTAGCAGGTTTGATATCCCGATGGACAATCGGTGGTTCCCGATGATGTAAATAGCTGAGGGCATCAACAATTGGACTGAGCAGAGCCAAAACAAGAGGAAGCGTAAATCGCTGGTTCTTTTGCTCTTTACGTAGTGCCTCAAGGTCCTGTCCCTCGATATAATCCATGAGAATGTAGACCCGCTTTAGTCTCTCGTTCTCAAAGACACGATAGACGCGAGGCAATGCATCATGGTCGAGACGCATAAGTACCTCGGCCTCAAATGCGAACTGCTCACGGCCCAACTTATCGGGGTCAATTAATTCTTTCAGCGCAAACTGGTCTTGCTTGTTTCGTCTGTCTTGTACAAGATAGACCGCACCCGTTCCGCCCTTACCTAATAGCCCCTCTATAGTATAGCGATCCCCATTCACGTTCCGCACGACAGAGCCAATAGGAAGTATTATTTGCTCTTGTTGTAATTGTTGTACCTGTTGCATCTCTTATCCAATACGTATAGCTTGTGTAACTCACACTATAGTATACGTAATTATAATGATAATTGGTTTGTCTGTAAAGGTCACTAGGACAAATTTCTACAGATTTCCCCTTCCTATTTTTAGTCAAAAAGAGAAGGTATGGTGTGTTTTACTAGTTTTCGTCTCCCGATTGGGTGTCTGCTTCGTTATAATAAGTAGCCACCTATTTACATATATGTATATTGTAATGCTATTGTCTACACAATTTGGAGGACGTGAGAATGAAGATTTTCTCTTGTTTAAAGTTTGTTCTGCCTGCTATGGCAATCTTCGCGGGTATCTCTGCTCTCTTTCTCTTCTTTACAGTGCCACTTCATCAGGCAAAGGCGGATAGTCCCTCATATGTTCGTGTCATTCACGCCTCACCCGATATTGGGACTGCGACCGTCTTTGTCGATGGGAACATGCTACTGAATAACTTCCAATTTGGCACAATTACACCCTATGCGGCTATACCGGCCGGACCACACAAAGTACAGGTTGGTTTGATTGGAACAGGCCCTGGTGCCGCGACCATCACTCAGACCATTCAGGTACAGCCAGGAGTCACATATACTGTTGCGGCACTTGGCACAGCAGCGATGGGTTTCTCGTTGCAGGTTTTTATTGATGATAATTCAGTAGTCAACGGAAGTGCAAAGGTACGTGTGTATCATCTCTCCCCTGGCACTGGTACCGTCAATGTCACTGCCGACGGCAACACTCTTGTGAATGGCCTTGCATATTCACAGGCAAGTAACTACCTCTCTGAGCCTTCGGGTGCATGGAGTGCTAATATCAGCGCATCATCAAGCAACACAACGCTACCAGTTTCAGCAACCCTTGGCACCAATACTGTTACGAGCGTCTTCGCTATTGGTCTGCTCAACGGCACACCAAAAATACAGTTTGTCTCGGCCCAAGTCAATGGTCTCCCTGGTGTTCCAGGAACTGGTTCCGACCCGAACTACCATGCAACACGAGATTTCGTACAGCCAGCCATATCATGGCTACCAGAGATCGTTGTACTGTTGTTAACAGGAGGATTCCTCATCTATCGCATGCGTCGCCCGCGCCGCTCGTAAGTTCTAAAAGGCATATGTAGGGATCGATGATGCTGTTTAAGTCCTCGTTGGCAGTTGATCGCCTAGAGGACGCGATACATCGGTCCCTACAATAACTCATCAAACCACATACGCTGGCGTACTACTCAACCTTTCCACGTTGAATGGTAGAAGGTCTCTGTACATATTGTATAGCATTTCCATCCAATAAAGCTCTTGGTTTTGACGACATGTATGGTAGTGTGAAGCAAAAAGTGCTGCCCTCTCCTACTATGCCAGAGCTTTCCACCCAAATCGTCCCACCCATGACCTCTACAAGTTGTTTGCTGATATATAGCCCTAGACCTGTACCGCGTGTTTTTCCATATAGGTCACGCTCAAGTCGCGCAAACTTCTCAAATAACTGACTCTTCTCTTCCAGCGGAATGCCTGGACCAGCATCCTGCACACGAACGCATATATATGTTCCTCCATTAGAAGCCTGATGTAGTCCAGCAGTAAGAGCAACAGGTGTATGTGGCTGAGCATACTTGAATGCATTCGATAACAGATTACGAAGAATGCGACGGACGTATTGTGAATCTGCTCGTGCTTGTAGGTGCCCAGGAATATCTGTATAAAGAGAAAAGGCTTGTAGTTTGCGAGGATCGAACTGTTGTAAAACCTCCTGTACAACCTGGGCGACTATAACGTTGTCCAAACGCGGCGTAATATTGCCAGCGTGCATTGCATCAAGCACGTTGTTCACAAGTCCCTCAAGTTCCTCACAACCACTTATAGCATTTGTAACAAAGGTCTCACGCATCGTTGCATCGAGTTGTGTATCGTAGGATTGTAGTAAATCCAGATAGCCATGTATCTCTGTCAGTGGAGTACGCATCTCATGACTAATATTGAGTAACAATTGATCTTTAGAGCGGTTGAGGCGTTGCTGTATTTTGTTCGCCTCTGCAATCTGCCGCTCGGCCTCCTGCGCTAAACGACGCGCCTCTTCTGTTGTATCCAGCATCCCACGAAGATAACTGATGAAGAATGCAACGACAATAAATATCAAAGAACCAATGAGAAAAGAAATAATGAGACTGCGAGGCCATATATAACTCGCCATGTAGAATGTATTAAATAAAGCAACAGTAAAGATAATGATGCAAAGAAAAATGCTTGTTTCGCGCCGCTTAAATAACCACGCGACTAACGCAACAGGTAGCCCAAAGAGGCTCGCATCGTGTGTATAGAAGAAGCTTACAGTAAATACGAGGGTACATAGAAGATAACAAAGGCCGAGTACGCCAAGCCGCATCCGATACGGCAAAGCACGCAAATCGCGTAAGGGTGTACTGAAGAAATGCATTGTACATCTTCCTTCGTACTAATTTTTAGGCATAACAAACTAATAACGTATATATTAATAGAAGTTTATGGAAGATGTCAATGTGAGCAGTATAGTACAAGGCATACTACAAGTTGGAACAAGGTACCGATAGCAGGATTCCAACGCCTAGTATAGCTGGTAAAAAAGCATAACCGCTTGCATCAAAGCCATAATTTTGGTATGCTTAGTAGCAAGGATTATTATACTATTATCAAGCGTTCACTCTATTATCAACTATCCTCGGAGGAGACTTATGGATACTTCTCTTCAACGCGCTAATCTTACGGCAGAAGAGGTTAATACATCCCTCGCGGCTCATGATGAGGAGCCGACTGAGGAAGAGCATCATATACATCTACCTAATCCTAGTTTATGGCCTCTTATTCTGAGTGCAGCCATTCTGATTGCAGTAACTGGCATCATATTTTTCCCAGAAAATCCCTGGCTCACTGTCGTTGGAGCACCGCTTGTCATCATAGGCATTCTGGGCTGGGCACTGGAAGACCCAATGGGTGGCTCTGGCGAAATGCAAGCCGAGCTTGCCGCGCGGTATGCGACAATGAAACCCGAGGCGGTACTAGACATGGCGCGCGCTATTGTCGAAAGCACAGTCACGGTCAGTAGCACCGCATACAGCACGCACCCTGTACGTGTTGAGATCGACGATATCAAGGGTGAGGGTGTTGTACTGGCCCTCTATGGAAAAGTTGAGTTAGAGGCACAACGTGATGCTGTAGAAGCGGCACTCTGGGAACTGCCAAAAGTTACGAATGTGCTCAACTTCATCGTTGCGGAAGACTCCATTCTAAGGGCGGCCAACGCAAAGCTTGAAGAACTTCATGAGAAGGGGAAACTCAAGGGATCGGATAACATTTCAGTGCTGGTCGAGAACTATATCCTTCACCTGTATGGTGATGTGCCAAACAATGATATGAAGGTGATGCTTGAGCGCGAGTTGATTGGTGTTTCAGGTGTGAGAGTCGTGGTCAACCATATTGGCCTCAACGAAGACATCCCCGGCAATCTTGGTAAAACGCGCAACAAGATTTAAGAGGTATACAAAAATAGAAAAGCCACGCAAATTGCGTGGCTTTTCTATTTTTGTGTAAGTTAACAGATAAAAGTGGTTGTGTTTGGGGGGGGGGGGGGGGGGGGGGCGGCCACCCCGAGTTTTTGTTTTTTGTGCTTTTATCTGTTAACGATTATTAACATTACCGTTTGCGTAAGAATGCTGGAATGTCGATGACATCACCCGAAGGAGCATTACGCCCACCACGCGGCACATCTGCCCCACGATCAAGGCGACGGATTGGACGCTGTTGCGTTGTCGGTGGTCGCTGTGAAGGTTGCGCTTCTGGTTCTGGCACAGGAAGCCGATCATGGGGACTCATAGCGTCTCCTGTTGGCTCCGCGTCTAGCGAGGCGTCATCCAATTCAAAGTCATCATCGTCGATGCTTTGTAAGTCATCCGAAGCCAGCGGCATCGCATCACGCATCTGTACTGGTGGCATCACTACTCGCTGACGACCTGTATCCCCTTGCATGGTGGACGATGGTGGCGTGACTACACGTTGGCGTCCAGTATCAACCGGCAACTGTGGCTGAGGGCGTACCGCTTGCTGACGTCCGGTATCTGAAGGCAACTGTGTTGGCGAATACTGCGTCTGCTGCACCCGTTGTACCTGGCGATCAGATTGCAATGGCCCTGTTGGATGATTTGAGACATTGACAGGTGGTGGCGTGATCGGCATTGCCCCATAGCCTTGAGACTGTTGAGGACGATGGGACACACTACCATTATTTCCATTGCTGCCATTGCCATTGTTATTCACAGGTGCTTGTGATGCTTGATAAATTCTGCTACGATCATACTCTGGACGTGCCTGTGTGTACTGCGGTGTTACAATAGATGCACGTGGATTGGGCGGCACGTTATCAAAGCCCGTTGCAATCACTGTGATCTTGACTTTGCCATCAAAATTTGGGTCCTGCACCGCACCAAAGATAATATTGGCCTCTGGATGTGCTGCATGATAGATCACATCTGCCGCTTCATTCACCTCGAACAATGTCAGGTCCATGCCGCCAGTGATGTTGAACAATACACCGCGTGCTCCACTAATGTCGATATCAAGTAAAGGACTTGCAATAGCGATTTGTGCCGCATCGGATGCACGCGTTTCGCCACTTGCTTCGCCAATCGCCATGAGTGCAGAGCCTGCCGCAGACATAATAGTCTTCACGTCCGCGAAGTCCAGGTTAATCAGACCAGGAACCGTAATCAGGTCGCTGATACCCTGGATGCCTTGACGCAACACATCGTCAGCCAGTCGAAATGCTTCCGACAAGGGAGTTCGCTTATCTGCAACCTGCAGAAGACGGTCATTTGGCACGGTGATGAGTGTATCGACGTGCTGCTTCAGATTTGCGATGCCCTCTTCCGCCGAGAGCAGCCGTTTACGCCCTTCAAAGGAAAAGGGTTTGGTGACGACACCAACGGTGAGCGCACCGAGTTCACGCGCGATCTGTGCGACGATAGGACTCGCGCCGGTACCAGTACCACCGCCCATGCCTGCTGTGATGAACACCATATCAGAACCTTTGAGAGCCTCGTAGATTTCTTCGGCATTCTCTTCAGCTGCTTTGCCACCAACGCTAGGATTGCCTCCTGCTCCGAGGCCACGTGTAAGCTTATCGCCAATACGAATGTGACGTGGTGCCTCGTTCAGCAGTAAGGCTTGTGAGTCGGTATTGATCGCAATAAACTCAATACCTGACATATTGGCCTGGATCATGCGGTTCACCGCATTGCTGCCGCCGCCTCCAACGCCGATCACGCGGATTTGGGCGAAGCCTTCCATTTGATGATTTCCCATTGGTAACATATTCGTGGCCCCTTTCAGGCGCGTTTTCCGCACCTATATGTTGAGACATGTCTTGCTTTACGGAATAAATGCTCGTAGCCAACGGCCTAGACGCGCCATAACATCGCCTGTTGACCCTTCCTCCTCTTGCTCCTCCTCTTCAATAAAGAGCGAGGTATGACGCATACCCCACAAGAGGAGGCCAACGGCGGTGGCATAGGCAGGACGACTAATCGAGTCTGCCAGCCCGTGTAGCCCTAACGGAGAGCCAATACGAGCAGGTAGGTCGAGTGCTTGTCCCGCTACTTCGAGAATACCAGGAAGTTCGGCAGTACCACCTGTAATAACTAGACCCGCAGGTAGCAAACCATCGTAGCCTGATTTCTTCAGTTCATCATGTACCATGTTGAAGAGTTCCTCAACTCGCGCTTGAATGATATCAGTCAGGAGTTTGCGGGGCACCAGATCGTTACAATCTGGCATGAACTGCGACAAGTCGATCATGTCATCATCGGCAATGGTCGTCGGGTCGCAATGCCCATAGGTGATCTTCAACTCTTCCGCGACCGCAAAGGGTAGACGTAACCCAATAGCAATGTCGCTTGTAATCAAGTTGCCCCCGATGGGAAGGACAACAGTATGCCAGATAGCCCCATCGGAGAAGACGGCAACATCAGTAGTCCCTCCACCGATATCAACAAGGGCAACGCCCAGGTCGGTCTCGCCGTCCGCCAATACAGCCTCGCTAGAGGCTAATGGCTCCAATACCAGGTCCTCAATTTCAACCTGTGCCTTATGCACACACTTAATTAAGTTGTGAATAGACGACACAGACCCTGTAATAATATGTGTCTCCACTTCCAGGCGGAAACCCGACATGCCAATAGGGTTTTTTATTCCCTCTTGCCCATCAACTACATAGCCGCGTGGAATGACGTGAATCACTTCGCGGTTCGCGGTTAATGGAATAGCACGCGCAACTTCAATAGCACGACTGATATCATTTTGAATGATATCGCGGTGGCTTGGCGAGATTGCTACGAACCCCTTGCTATTCTCAGACTCGATATGGCTCCCTGCGATCCCAACATAGGCGGTGGCAATCTTTTTTCCTGATAGCCGTTCAGCACGGTCTAACGCTGCGGCGATGGAAGTGACAGTCTCTTCAATGTTCACCACCACGCCTCGGCGCAACCCCTGTGAAGGGCAGGTGCCAACGCCAACAATGTTCAGCTTCCCGTCGCGGTCCAACTCGCCAACCAGGACACAGATTTTTGTTGTTCCAACGTCGATTCCGACGATCACCCGCTCTTGCACCTTGACGCTCCTTTGGGCGGTTCAGTTGTGAGACGCACTACAATGGTCGTGCGAGACCTTCTCTCGCATAGTTTTCGTGACATCTGGGCCGGCCTTCTTCATTCCCCGAATGCGGC
>CAXUIS010000190.1:0-786 GCA_964250915.1 uncultured Ktedonobacteraceae bacterium
GTTTTATATGTGTTAAAACAGAATAAGCAGAGAAGATAATAGAACTTGCTAACGAGGAGTAGATATCCTATGTGTGGTCGCTTTACCCTAACTGTTACTATTGATGCCGTTGCCAGGGCGTTCGGCGTTGCACCATCGCTGCAAACAGCACCGCGTTACAACGTAGCACCAACACAAGAGGTGGTCAGTATTCTTCAAGATGAGACAAAACATCTGGATTTCCTACGTTGGGGCCTTATTCCATCCTGGGCCAAAGAAGAAAGTATTGGGGCGAAAATGATTAACGCACGAGCAGAGACGCTTACCGAAAAGCCCAGTTTCAAACGGTTGCTTCAAGGGAGACGCTGCTTAATTGTTGCCGATGGCTTCTACGAGTGGAAGCAGGAACAAGGCGGCAAAACTCCTATGTACTTCACTCTGCCAAATCATGACCTGTTCGCATTCGCTGGCCTATGGGATGTATGGAAACGACCGGATGGACAACAACTTCACACGTGCACAATCATTACGACGGCACCAAATGAACTTGTTGTGCCAATTCATAACCGCATGCCTGTTATTCTTCCAAAGGATGTACAGGAGGAATGGCTTGACCCCGAACAGCATGATACACATGTTTTGCAACAAATGCTCAAGTCATATACCGCAAGCGAAATGTTTGTGCATCCTGTGTCGAAAAAGGTAAATAGTCCTCAATATGATAGTGCTGATTTGATTGCATGATTTCATAGGGTAGCGGGGTGGTTTTTTTTTATTTAAAAAGAGGGGTGGGTGTTAAAAAAGCAC
>CAXUIS010000190.1:796-10541 GCA_964250915.1 uncultured Ktedonobacteraceae bacterium
TTTTTTAATAAAAAAACCCCCCGCTACCCTATGAAATTACCCGCCAATGTTTGTATAATGATGGAACTGACGTAGTAACCTTGTTAGCAGACAAAGGAGTAGTTTTTCATGGCGATTGCATCCGGCACAACCCTCGCGGATTATCTTATTCCCGCTCGTCGTACATCCCGTCGAAGTCTTTTACTTCGAGATGGTTTACTCATTCTTGGCTTTAGCTTATTTCTTGCCTTATGTGCGCAAATATCGTTCCATCTTCCATTTACCGCTGTTCCCATAACACTACAAACACTGGCAGTCTTACTTACAGGGGCAGCACTTGGTAGCAAACGTGGTGGTTTAGCAATGATTGTGTACCTCGTAGAGGGTGCTGCTGGTCTTCCTGTTTTTGAAAGTGGCACAGGGGGACTTGTTCATCTCATCGGTGTCACGGGTGGTTATCTGTGGGCATTTCCAATTGCGGCTTTTGTGGTTGGCTTGCTCTGTGAGCGTGGACTTGATCGGCGTATTCTAACTTCAGCATTTGCTATGCTACCGGGTACGCTCATCATCTATGCAATAGGTGTGTCCTGGCTTGCCATTGTGTTGCATATCAGTTTTCTGGCGGCATTGTCATTTGGTATGGTACCGTTCATTCCTGGCGACTTGCTCAAACTCGTCATCGCCGCTGCCCTCTTGCCCCTTGCATGGGCCATTGTGAAAAGAAGAAACGTTTAAAGGTAGGGACCGTTAAAGCACATTTGTCAAAGGCCAGGGCACCCGCAAGGGGATGCCCCTCCCATACGCGAACGCGCCTAAGAAGACACGTTGTATGGGAGGGGCATCCCCTTGCGGGTGCCCTTGTTTCGGTGACTTTAAATTTTATAAACGGGATTGTACACGGACAGGTGTCCGTGATCCAAGCGTTGCTAACGCAGGACTTGCGAGCGAACGGATGGCTTCAATGGTCTCTTGTGCGTTGCGCACAAACTCAATGCGAGTCGGGACCTGTGCCTTGAACTCTTCGACGGTCATGTCGTCGAGGAAACGTACGCCCTCATTATCGAGCATCACACGTGGCAAGAGCACAAGGTCGCCGAGATTGTTATTTTCGTGTAACGCATCTAGTACGTCCTGACCACAGAGCAGACCCGCAACCGTGACCAGTTCCCCAAAGAACTTGTTGACGATGGGCAACACCTGTACATCGGTACGCTCGATGTTGCGAATATCCTGCGCGATGCTCTCTATGACGGATTGAGCCATCATGCTTGTGACAAGAGTTACGCGGCGTGGCTCCTGCATTGCTGCTGGCAATCTACGTTTCGTTCTGGCCCATTGGTCAACGAGATAGCGTGTCATGCCGACGCCGTTTTCGATCTGTGCATATGAGCCATAATGCTTCGCGGGTGGAAATTCGTGGTTTGTGAGATAGTACCACTCATCCGAGAGGTAGATAAAGGGATCGCTATCAGGATTATCGATCTCGAATTGACGTTGCTGCATTTCTACCTGTGCCACAATCGCCTCGGCCTCTTCGCGCGTATATGAGCGTAACGGCGGCAAGTCGCCTGTTTTAATCATGTTATTATACTTGGTCAAGCCGAGTGGCACTGCCGAAATCGACTCGACGATTGGGCGCATTGCCGTGAGTTCGCGGATACTGCGGTCAAGTTCCTCGCCATCGTTAATGGTGGGGCAGAGGACAAGCTGTGTATGACATGTTAAGCCCATATCGCCTAAGCGCTGAATGTGACCCATGATATCGCCTGCACGAGGGCCATCTACCATTTTGCGACGCAGATCAGGGTTGGTGGTGTGTACCGAGACGTATAGAGGCGTCAATTTTTGCTCATCGAGACGTTGCCAGTCTTGCTCTTTTAAGTTTGTGAGCGTGATGAAGTTTCCAAATAGAAACGAGTAGCGATAGTCGTCATCCTTAATGTAGAGCGATGAGCGCATGCCATGCGGTAGCCCTTGTTGTGGCGCGAATCGCTCCGGCAACCCTTTAATAAAGCAGAACACACATTTATTGGCGCATTGGCGAATAAAGGGGGCTGGCTCCTCGCCAAAGAGGACGCCAAGGTTTTCGTCGGCAGTTTTTGTGACGTGTACCTCGTGCGTCTCCTGTTGGCGGTCAAAGCCGATCACCAATTCTTCATCGGCAACATAGAAGCGGTAGTCCACAAGGTCACGAACCATATGTCCATTGATGGTGCGCACAAGATCACCGGACTGCAAACCGGCACGGTCGGCGGGACTTTCGGGCACAACCTCGCGCACCCATCCATACATTTTTGGCATTTCATTTTCCTTAGTTACGTGAGGCAAGGTGTCCCTGTACACGTGTATATATGCGCATTATAGGCATAGAGAGAGAAGCGTATATCCGTGAAATTATACGCTTTATAGTACAAAACGTCAAACGCGCTAGTATATTCCCGTGAGACTTTATTAGGGAAATATAGCTAGATATTTTGGCTATTTCGTAAGTACCTCTATCTACGTGATCATCAGACTTCATCGCGCTCATTTCTTTTTCCTTGACGTGTGTAGCAGAAATAGCATAGTATTCCTGTATCTTATTTTTTGCTTGCTTGGTACAAAGAAGAGAGGTGTAATTCGTGTCAATCATTGAGACAACTACCCCTGACGACAACAAAACGACATTAAGCTCAAACACAATTGGCCTACCTGGCGTGCTCTTTCAATCGATAACAACGATGGCGCCAGCATCCGCCGTAGCATTTAGCCTCAGTGCAGCAATTCCTTATGCTGGCGCATCGCTACCACTTGCGGTTTTTATCGCACTTATCGTATGTGCATTGATTGCATTGAACATTGGTGAACTGGCAAGATACTTGCCCTCTGCCGGTGGCTATTTCACCTACGTGAGCCGTTCACTTGGTGTGCAGGCAGGGTGGATGGTTGGATGGTTATTTGATTTGGCCTATCTCTTCATCGTACCGCTCACTCTGCTTGTGTTGGGACCCACAATGGACTCGTTCATGAACAGCATCTTCCATGTTTCGTTTGGTGCGAACGGCTGGGTAGTGTGGGCCATTGTCTTTGCCATCATCGTTTTCGGTCTCACCTATGCAGGTGTCAAAATCTCGGCCGATGTTGGAGTGATTCTTGGCGTCATTGAGATCGCCATCTTCCTGATACTTTCTCTCTGGTTGATCGTAACATCGAGTGACAATACGGGCGCGGTCTTTACTCCTGCATTTAGTCAGCAGGGTGGTCTTGGAGGTTGGCAAGGCATTCTGTACGGCATGACCTTTGTTTTTCTCGCGTTCGCAGGTTTTGAGTCTTCAGCACCGCTCGCGGAAGAGACAATCAATCCACGGCGTACTGTGCCACGTGCTGTGCTGCTCTCTGCCGTTCTTATCGGCATTTTCTTTGTTTTCTGCTCCTACGCTGGTGTCGTTGGCTGGGGTGTTGGTAAAATATCCACCTTTACTGCTGACCCAAACCCGTGGGGCACATTGTCGAGGCGTGTCTGGGGTCCTCTGAACTTTATTGTTATTCTTACCATTCTTAATAGTGCATTGGCAAATGCCAATGGAGGGGTCAACGCAGCCTCTCGTGTGCTCTATGCAATGGGACGTGTTGGGTCGCTCCCCTCTTTCCTGGCACACACCAATCGTGCTCGTGTCCCTGATATTGCCATCTTCATTACAATGGGCTTTGCATTGATCGCCACACTGATTCCAGGACTGCTCTATGGGACGACAAGTGCGTTTGCCTTTGTTGGCACGGTCATCACCATTCCGATTATTCTAGTGTATGCCGCGACCTGCATCTCAGTGCCGTTTTTCTACTTGCGTGAACATCGGGCAGAATTCAATGTGCTTCGTCATATCATTCTGCCTATTGTGCCTGTACTTGTGCTCGTTGCTGTGGTCTACTCGCAAGTCGTGCCACTTCTGATTCCTCCCTATCCAGCAGCACCAATTAGCTATGCTGTACCACTTGTTGCTATCTGGTTTGTGATCGGGTTAATTATCGTCGTTGCCCTTACTCTGCGTGCCCCCGCGACACTTGAGAGAAGCAACAAAGTCTATGGCGAAGAGGTAGACGTAGCGGACTAAAAACAAATGCGGATATGTCGTCTGTAGGGACCGATGTATCGCGTCCTTATAGCGATTGATATGCCAACGAGGACGCGATACATCGGTCCCTACAACGTTATGAAAGGAGTAGTTATGACAGAGGCAGCGAGGACAGGACGTACAATTCATGTGCAGCGTAACCAGTTTCATCTCGCGTGGGATAACAGTATTCCACCGATTGCGACCATCCAGTCAGGCGAAGAGGTCGAGTTTGATTTGCTGGACGCCGCGGGTGGGCAAATAGGACCAGAAAGCACCGTTGAGGCTATTCACACACTCGACTTTGCGCGCGTTGACCAGGTAAACGGTCCGATCTATGTTGAGGGTGCCGAAGTGGGCGATACGTTACAAGTTGAGTTTCTTGACCTGCAACCCGCAAATTGGGGATGGACTGCTATCATCCCTGGTTTTGGTTTGCTTGCGGACGAGTTTACTGAGGCAGCACTAAAAATCTGGCACCTGGAAGGGGGAGCAGAAGGCTGGGCAGAATTTGCTCCTGGTATTCGCATTCCGCTTGCACCATTTTGTGGTGAAATCGGTCTCGCTCCTGTTGTCTCTGGTGCACTCTCGACGATTCCACCCTATCGTCACGGTGGCAATATGGATACCAAGCATATAACGAAGGGTGCAAAGCTCTTTTTGCCGATAGAGGTTTCTGGTGCGCTCTTTTCAATGGGTGATGGGCATGCGGCACAAGGCGATGGTGAGGTGTGTGGTACAGCCATCGAAACACCGATGCGTGCGACGGTGCGTTTGACTGTGCGAAAAGATGTACACGTGCTGGAGCCACAATTTCTTACAGGTGGCCCACTCACGCCACGAGTCAATACCGCGCCCTATTACGCAACTGATGGCATCGGACCAGATATGGTTGAGGCGACGCGTAACGCGGTACGCCATATGATAGACCATATTCAGCATACCTATAGCCTCTCGCGTTCCGATGCCTACATGCTGTGTAGTGTTGCTGTGGATTTGAAGTTGTCCGAGGTTGTGGATATGCCGAACTGGTTGGTAAGCGCATTCCTGCCACAAAGTATATTCGATACAAAATAATTCGACACAAACATAGGTGGGCTGTACAGCCCACCTATGTTTGTGTCGAATTATTTTGTATCACATCTCTATCGGTTTGCACGCCTACCGCGATAGCGATAGACAATTGTGCGAGGTCGGCGATGCTTACGTCGAAGGCACTGAGGTCGAGGTGCTCGGCACGGCGTTTGGCATTACCATGTAAGCGCACGGAGGGGCGCCCACTGCGCAGTTGTACGACCTCCATTTCGCGCCACGCGACACCATGTAGACCTGTGCCCAACGCTTTGCTGATGGCTTCCTTCGCGGCGAAACGGCCTGCGAGCTTTTCGACTCGTCCCCGACACTGCAGGACCTCAAGCTCGGTGAAGACTCTTTTGAGAAAACGTTCGCCGTGATGCGCGAAGACTTTCCGTACACGGTCAACCTCGATGATGTCGATGCCAACGGCGATGTTGACACCCTGTGGAGCGGAAAGCGATGTTGGAAGACCAGCCACACCCTTTGGTCCGAAGAGCCAATCGGGAAGCTCGGTTCCAGCCTGACTCACGAGTGGGGTAAAGAGGAGTGGTTGGTCTTTCTCTTGCATTATTTTGTCGCCTCCAAGCCGAGTGTTGGTTGTTGTGTCTCTTGTATAGCACCCGACGTGTCACCTGCTGGCAGCACTGTGGGGGCAGGACTTGTACCACGACCCATGCCCCGATAGATAAAGCCGATGCGGTTCATCTCTGACGCCTCATAGATGTTACGTCCATCGACTAACACAGGACGGCGCATGATCGTGTGAATTTGCGTCATATTCAATGATTTGAACTCGTTCCATTCTGTGACGATGACGAGCGCATCGGCTCCCTCTGCCACCTCGTAGGCGTCCTTGCTGAATTGGACATCTTCCATGCGTACCTCGGCGCGTTCGAGCGCATCGCGTCCTGTCTTCGCTGCGATGGGGTCGTATACACGCACCTTTGCACCCTGACTTGTAACCCAGCGAATGATGTCAACGGAAGGAGCTTCACGCATATCGTCAGTGTTTGGTTTGAAGGCGAGGCCAAGTATGCCGATGGTGCAGCCACGCAATGAACCAAGAATAGCTGTAAGCTTTGAAACGACGAGGCGACGCTGATCATGGTTAATGTCCATTACAGCATGTAGAAGTTGTGGATGCAGACCTGCCTCGTCCGCCATATGTGCGAGTGCGCGCACGTCTTTGGGGAAACAGTTGTGGCTGATGAGGCCAGAAGACGCAATCAACGTGCCTGTACTCGTCTCCATACTATAGACCGTTGTTTCAACATCCGTATGCTCAACCTCGCGTACAATGAGTGTTGCAAATGCACCATGTCGTTCGTAGCCATGAGGCTGAATGCGTCGTTGATAGCCCGCCAGCACACTCTCAATTCGGGCAAGACGTTTATTTCCAAAAACATCCTTGAGTGCTGCAATCTGGTCGTAACCACTGACACGCAGAATGTAAGCTACTTGTGTTGATTTATTCATCCAACGTGTACGAATGGAGGGAATAATTCCAATAGTTTGTAGGAGCAGTGTCATGCCATCCGCAAGCGATTTGCTCACCGTCGCATATTCCAACATAAGATTCTGACCATCTTGTACTGTTGTAACTGCCCCATCACCGCTAAACGCTCCACGAATAAGTTCCTTCCGTAACTCTGGCGTCACATTGAATACCATACGTGGCAGTGCTTTATCCTCAGATCGCACACCACATTTTAGAAGGTCGCGGAGCAACCAGGCAAAAATGCGCGAAGAAACAATCGTTGTATGGGCGTGTGTTGACCGCCTCTCAATAAACTTCATTCCCCAACGCTGTAGAATGCGCTGTACATCCTCTATATATTCGATCTCTTGCTCATGGAAGGAAAAACCGATACGCTCCCTTGTAGCACCTGCACGCCCTGTGTCTTGTGAAATCCAGCCTTCAGCAAGGTAGTAGCCACATACGCGCAACAAGTCTGCATCAACTGGAAGCACAGCGTTTATCATCGTCGCTGCACCTTTAGCAGTATATAAGCGTAGTTTCTCAGTAGGAACATTTAGTGCTCCTGCTTCACTAAGATAACGGAAAAGCTGTAGCGACATGCGATTGTGTTGCTTAATCTCGTCTGGATATTTCAGCATCTCGCGTGGGATGGCGGATGCGAATTGCTTGTAGTGCTCAGAGAACGTGTTGTCAGTAGGCTGTACGTAGACATCGGCTTCGAGCGAAGTTTCTTTGAGCAAATCGAGTAGGTTCAAAGAGTTGGCTGCTTCGACGGTAGGTAATTCGCAGAGAGCCATGAGCCTATCGCCTGCTACGACTGCCGCAGCTTCCATAATGTTAAATTGCGCATCTCGATACAAAATTACTGGGTGATCGGCTGTGACGCTGAGTGTGCGGCCCATGCTTGTGTTCAGCTTAACCATCTTGCCCTTGTAAGGACGCCGTGTGATAGCTTTAACGTCGGCAAGGATGGGAGCGCCTGTTTCTAGGTCGAATGCAAGGACACGCTGATGTTCTGGTAGCACAACATCTACTACATCACCAGAAAACGATTTGCCACCCTTCGTAAAGAGCGTATCGAAACGTTCCGCTGCCACATTGGGACTATTGAGCGTGAAAACCGTTTCATCAGCTTCAAAGCAACTGCCCCCGTATCCCAGCCCCGCATCAAGAAAGGCGCGCCCAATACGCTTGTCGTAGCCCATACCAACTGCGACCTCTTTTACGTCGGCTCCAAGCCGTTCGCATATCTGGGCTATCTCATTGATAAAGGAAATCTTGGTTGCGAGAAATGCGTTTGACGCGTACTTAATCATTTCGGCTGTGTACAGGTCCGTAATGACAATATGAGCACGCAGGGGCAGATAGAGAAGTGCGACATGATGTGCGGCGGCCTGATCGGATGAACCGAGTACAACACGATCAGGGTTTTGGAAGTCTAGCACGGCGGAACCTTCGCGCAAAAATTCGGGATTCGAGACAACCGCGAATGGTACTTCTGGGCGTTTAAGGCTGTTGCGAATGATGCGCGAAACAACATCACCACTACCTACGGGCACTGTACTTTTATTAATAATAACAGCATAGTGATCGAGTTTTTCAGCAATACTACGTGCGGCACTCTCGACATAGCGCATGTCAGCACCGCCTTGACTGGTTCCTGTTGGAGTATTTACAGCCACGAAGATAAATTCAGCATTGTCCAAACCTTCATCGTAGCTTGTAGTGAAGTGCAAGCGACCCGCCTCCACGTTGCGCTCAACCAGTTCTTCCAGTCCTGGCTCGTAGATAGGCAAAATACCTTGTTTGAGTCGCTCAATTTTCTCAGCTACGATGTCAACGCATGTAACCGAGTTGCCCATATCAGCAAGGCAAGTTCCAGTGACAAGTCCTACATAACCAGTACCAATAACACAGATAGTTGACACAAACTTACTCCTCAATATTTACAAATGGATTTTCATGTTTTTCAGCCAAAATAGTCGTTGGCTCACCATGACCTGGGAAGACTGCGAGGTCCTCTTCCAATGGATAGAGCTTTGTACGAATAGATTCAATAATTTGTTCGTAATTACCACCGGGTAAATCCGTGCGCCCGATGCTTCTATGAAACAGTGTATCGCCACTAAAGACACAGTAGGGACGGTTTACAAAGCAGACGCTGCCCTGTGTATGTCCCGGTGTGTGTAACACCTCTAGCTTGAGTGTGCCGAAACTGATGACATCGCCCTCTTTTAAGAGTATGTTGGGCTTTCGTTTCACAAGGGGAGCACGACGCCCGAAGTTTCGCGCAGCATGTTCATCTGTATACATAAACGCATCAGCAGGGTGAATAGCCAGGGGTACAGGATAGACCGCACTGACCTCATCAATAGCACAGATATGGTCGATATGCCCATGCGTATTGAGGATGTATTTGGGTAGAAGTTGCAGTTCTTGAATACGTTCTAAAATACGCCCCCCCTCGTCGCCAGGATCGATAATTACAGCTTCACGAGTTGAAGGACACGCATACAAATAACAATTCTCTTCAAACATCCCAACTGTGATACATGCAACTATAGGTGTAGCTTGTTCGTCTATACTGTGGGTAATATCGGACATACGTTCTTTGTCTCCTATTGTCAGCATCTAGCTTTATACTACGAGACATTATAGCATAGTAGAGTAACGAGCTTGACAATGTTAATCCTGGGAACAGAGACGATGGCAAAAGGGTGTGCTAAAGCAGACCCGTACAAGGCTTTCCCCCATGAGCTGCCGTCGCCCCTGTACGGGTCTGCTTTAGCACACCCAAATAACGTTATGATCGTCACATCTGTAACACTGACACGTCCGTATCCTATATATGAGATGTAAAGTTGAGGGGAGCGTAAGTTTTGTGGTATACTATATGGAAACACAATTTGCTCGTAATAAGCGTTTAATCCTTATGCATACATGCGGAACTCCTATACATAGATACTAACAAACTAGACGAAATAGGAATATATACGATAGAATGAGAAGCACAGGCATACTACGCTACTCTTGTTGATGCCAGAGTTGCTTACGCCTTTGGGCATGTTGTTCAGGAGGGATAAGGGAAAATGTCAAAAGATGATCGTTCGGAGCGAAA
>CAXUIS010000191.1:0-10515 GCA_964250915.1 uncultured Ktedonobacteraceae bacterium
TAATGACTATCTCTTGAAGGTTCTTGAGGCTGTCAATTAGATGCGATTGCCCTGGCTCGATTCATCGTTTCCTTGACAACCGCCGCCAGTGCTTTAATGAAAAGAGGAGAGGTGTTAAGCGATTCGATACGGGCGAACTGGATACCGTGTTCCTCGGCCTGTTCACGTGCGCCGACCTCGATATCGTACAAAATCTCAAGGTGGTCGGCTAAGAACTGCACAGGAGCAATCAGCACATGATTCTTGCCAGCTTGTTGCAGTTCAGGCATGACATCGGCAAAGTCTGGTTTGAGCCATTCTTCGGGCGTGTGACCCGCGCTCTGATAGCAGAACATCCAACGATCATCAGCCAAACCAACCATCTTAGCGACAGCCGTCGCCGTCTCTTTCAGGTTGTTGATATAATCCGGCTCCCTATCAATTACGGGTTTAGGCATACTGTGTGCTGTAAGCAGCACAGGCACGCTATCCCGTATCTCGGCTGGAAAACGATTCAGAGCTTGTCGTACACGTTCAGCCAACGCTTCTAAAAAGTAGGGCTGCATATGCCAGTCACGCGAGATTGCCAGTTGCAGATCGTCACGGTGCAGGTCCGCTACAGCCTGTTCAAGCGTATTGATATAGCCGCGCATGATGATTGGCGAATATTGTGGTGACATGATGATGCCAACCAACTTTTGCGCGTCTGCCGCAACCTGTGGTGTCAGGTCAGCGATGAAAGGTGGCGAGAAACGCATACCTGCACTCACGGTATAGGTTGTGCCTTCTGTATGGTCGCTGTTCAACTCCTCTTGCAAAGCCTCAGCCTGTTCACGTGTAATGCGTAACAACGGCGAACCGCCAATTAGCGCATAGCGACGACGAAACTCGGTGACAACCTCTTCGCTCGGCTCACGTCCTCCATACACATTTGTGATATAGGTTGGAATATCGTCAAGCGTGGCTGGCGACCCATAGGTCATCAGCATTACCGCCACGCGTTGTTGTGTTGTTGTGGTCATAATATTTCCTCTAACAAGCCCCCGTACAGGTCTGCTTCAGCACACCCTTTTGGCATCGCACAATTTCGGGGTGTGCTGAAGCAGACCCGTACAGGAGTTTACGAACGACGTGTCTCTTCATGCACCGCATCGACTATCCGTTTCAACATATCGGGATTAGTGGGCGCGGGTACACCGTGTCCAAGGTTGAAGATATGTCCGGGGCGATTATTTGTACGGCGTAGAATGTCGCGCACACCAGCCTCAATAGTGGGCCAGTCAGTGAGCAACATGGCGGGGTCGAGGTTGCCTTGAATGCCACGATCATAGCCGATCTGTGCCCATGCATCGTCGATATCCATACGCCAATCAACACTCATAATGTCGCCGCCAGCCTCTTTCATATCCTGCATCAAAGCAGCCGCACCTGTGCCGAAGTGAATCGAGGGCGCACCCGCACGTTTCACATCCTCAAAGATACGTGTGACATAGGGCTTGACGAACTTTCTATACGTGCTAGGGCTGAGCATACCAACCCAGCTATCAAACAATTGCACAACGTCCGCGCCAGCCTGAATTTGTGCCACGAGATAGCGTGATACCACCTCAGTCAACTTGCTCATCAAGGCGTGCCATACCTCTGGCTGCCCATACATCATACCTTTAGCAAGCGCGTACTCACGCGTTGGACGACCCTCGATGATATAGCAAGCGAGCGTGAAAGGTGAACCGGAAAAACCGATCACAGCCTGTTTGCCATTCAACTCATGCTTGACCATGCGAATCGCTTGCATGATATAGCCCGTTGACTCCTCGGCATCAATGATATGCAGAGCCTCTACATCCTTCATCGTGCGTACCGGATTATGAATGATGGGACCAACATCGGGACGTAACTCAACCGAGATACCCATGCCTTCGAGAGGCACAACGATATCGGCAAGTAGTACGGCTCCATCGACGCCAAGTAGTTGTACAGGCAAAAGTGTGACTTCGGTACAGAGTTCAGGTGTCTTCGCAATGGTCAAAATGTCATGTTTGTCGCGTATTGCGCGGTATTCGGCGAGGCTACGTCCAGCCTGTCGCATAAACCAAACAGGTGTCGCATCAGGCTCACGTAAATAGCAGGCGTCCATAAAACGCGCTACGCCCGTGTGAGCAGGAAGTGTTTGTTGTTGCATATGTATGTGTTGTCCTTTTAATACAAAGTTATAAAGATTTCGTGTTGTACTATTGCATATAATAACGTGGATGGGGTGATATGACAACACCAAATCTATGTAAATCTGTTATGATTATCTACAATATTGTAGATTTCTGTAGAGGTCTAATTCATTACACCCTGTTGGCGATTGACCATTCATACAAGGACGGTGATGCTAGCATTTTTACACTTCAATAACATAGTGCGTCGCCAACAGGGTGTAATGAATTAGACCCCTACACATTACATCTCATCCCATCTGTGGTACAATAGCGTCGAATTTTATGATTATGACCCCCTCTTATTTCTCTTTTGCGCTGGATGGAGTTTTTGTTATGCTAGAACAAGATAAAAAAGATATATTATCTGGCTTGAATGAGCCACAACGTAGAGCCGTTACGACAACTCGTGGACCAGTCTTGATACTCGCGGGGCCAGGAAGCGGCAAGACGCGTGCCATCACGCATCGCATTGCGTATATGGTGCAGGAAGAACAGATATCGCCGTGGCGCATTCTCGCCGTAACCTTTACCAATAAAGCGGCGAAAGAGATGCGCGAACGTCTTGAAAAACTGGTTGGCATCAACGAATCAAAGGAAATGACTATAGGCACATTTCACGCGATCTGTGCGCGTGTGCTCCGTATGGAGGCTGATGCGCTATTACCAATGGGTCTGAGCAAGTCCTTTGTTATTTTCGATACCGACGACCAGACCTCGCTCGTCAAACAAGCTATCAAGCAGTTGGCATTGGACGAAAAACAATACAGACCAAACGCGATACAGGCTAGCATCTCACGCGCAAAGAACGATATGCTCATTCCAGAGCAGATGTCGGAGCAGGCCACCAAGTATAGCGAAGAGGTAGCGGCCCGCGTCTACAAGGTCTATCAAAAATTGTTACGCGCCAACAATGGCGTTGACTTTGACGACCTATTGATGCTAACAGAGCAATTATGGCGACGCGACCCTGATATCCTGCAAAAGTATCAACGTCGCTGGCAATACATTCATGTGGACGAGTTTCAGGATTGTAACCTGCCACAGTATAAGCTCATTCGTCTGTTGGGCTATGGCACCGATGAGCGACACAGTGGGCTTGGTAATGTGTGTGTCGTAGGCGACGATGACCAGATGATTTATACGTGGCGTGGTGCCAGTGCCGAAAACGTCTTGCGCTTCGAGCGCGACTTTCCAGAAGTTGAGACCATCATTCTTGACCAGAATTATCGCTCAACACAAACCATTCTCGACGCGGCGCAGGGTGTTGTCAAGCGAAACAGTTTCCGTAAAGACAAGAAGCTGTGGACGGAGCAGGGCAAGGGTGAGAAGGTTGTGCTGCATCAGGCGTACAACGAGGAGGAAGAGGGACTCTTCACTGGACGCGAGGTATTGCGCTTGCTTGGGCGTGGCGATATCGAGAAACGTAGCGATGTTGCAGTGATGTACCGTACCAACGCACAATCACGTGCTGTTGAAGAACAATTTCTGCACCTCAACATTCCCTATAAGGTTATCGGTAGCCGCAAGTTCTATGAGCGCAAAGAAATCAAGGATATGATTGCCTATCTGCGTCTGCTTGCCAATCCTACCGATGACCTAAGTCTGCAACGCATCATCAACGTGCCGAACCGTAAGATCGGAGCGCGCACACTGGGCGAGTTGCAGCAATGGGCAACCTCACAGAATATTCCACTTATGACAGCGGTGCAACGCATCAATGAGCATCCAACACTTGGCAAGGCCGCAAAGGTGGCGATTGAGAGTTTCAGCAAACTGATTGCCGACCTTGCTGAGGCTCTTCATGAACTTTCGCTACCCGAACTAGTTGACCGTATCGCTGAACGTAGTGGGTATGGACCTGAACTACGCGCCGTGCCAGAAGAGGAGTTAGACCGTTGGGGCAACGTGCTTGAGTTGCGTCACGTCGCCGAAAATTATTCCGAGATTGAGACCAACGCTGCCCTTGAACTGTTTCTGGAAAACGTCGCGCTCGTCGGTGGTGCTGATACAGCACAGACAAGCGAAGATGGTTCACTGGTACGTGAAGAGAATAGTGACTCTGTAACGCTCATCACGCTACATGCAGCAAAAGGACTAGAGTTTCCCGTCGTCTTTATCGTCGGCATGGATGAAGGGTCGTTGCCACATTCACGCTCAATAGGCAAGGTGGAAGAACTTGAGGAAGAGCGGCGTCTTGCTTATGTCGGCTTCACACGCGCCATGAAACGCCTCTATCTTGTCCGTGCCTCGCGCCGTTCGTTCTGGGGTGAGACGCACACAACAGAACCATCTCGCTTCCTCGAAGACATTCCCACGAACCTTGTGTCGATGGCAGGTGGCAAGAATGCTCAGAGTGGCTCCGGTCTTTCCGTCAATAGTGCCTCGCGCACGGTACGCAAAACAGCATGGGACGAGGACGACTTCAACCAAGATACCTACGGCGAGAACGAAGGTGGTAGAGTCTTCGGTAGTGGTATTGCACCCAAGAGCACGCCCAAGTGGACAGCACCAAACGCAAAAAGCTATTCGTCACCACCTAGCATTCCACCATCCATCTCGTCAAGAGGTAATTTTTCGCAACCGGCTCAACCAACCAAACCAAAGGAACAGCAATTCAAAGCTGGTCAAAGAGTACGCCATAGCCTCTTCGGTGAAGGTGTCATCCTCAAAAGCGAAATGGAATCTGGCACTGAATTTGTTGAGGTACAATTCACGGGTAGACACGGTAAGAAGCGGCTGAGTATGGATTTTGCGAAGTTGGAGAAAATATAAAAATGTAGGGGTCTACTTCATTACACCCTGTTGGCATACTACAATGTTCAAGGATGTTGAAACGTTCAGCTATATCCTGCAAACGTTTGTGCCTGTCAACAGGGTGTAATGAATTAGACCCCTACAATCTGGTATACTACAGACGAGTCAAATATATTTCAGCAAAGAAATCATTCATATGAAAATTGAACGCTTCACCGACAAGGCGCGGCAGGCAGTGCATGACGCGTCAGCATTAGCGCAAGAGCATAATCATAGTCAGATTGAGACTGAACATCTGCTTGATGCTCTACTCAAGCAAGAGGGTGGTGTGGCACAACAGGTCATTCAGAAGGCTGGAGGCAACCTGTTGGCGGCACAACGTCTAGTTGAGCGTGAGATAGAGCGTTTGCCACGTGTGTATGGCGCAAGTGAGCCTGGAATTTCTCCGCGTCTGCGTATCGTGCTTGAAAACGCGTGGACGGAGATGAGCAACTTTAAGGACGACTATCTGAGCGTCGAACACATGCTGCTAGCCATGTTTGACAGTGAAGGAGTTGCGCAACAAGCTCTACAGCTCGCCGGTCTGACACGCGATCAAGTTCTCAAGGCGTTAACGAGCATTCGGGGGGCGCAACGTGTGGTCGATCAAGACCCAGAAGGCAAATATCAGGCGTTAGAACGCTATGGACGCAACCTGACAGACTTAGCGGAGCAGGGCAAGCTCGACCCCGTGATTGGACGCGACGAGGAGATACGCCGCGTGGTGCAGGTGTTGAGTCGGCGTACAAAAAATAATCCTGTCTTGATCGGTGAATCCGGTGTGGGCAAGACCGCGATAGTCGAGGGCTTGGCACAACGTATCGTGCGTGGCGATATTCCGAAGACGTTAGCGGATAAGCAAGTGGTCACGCTCGACCTGGGTGCGCTTGTAGCAGGCGCGAAATATCGAGGCGAGTTTGAGGAACGGCTGAAAGCTGTGCTAAAAGAGATCACCAGTTCTGACGGTGGCATCATTCTCTTCATTGATGAACTGCACACACTTGTTGGCGCGGGTGCGGCAGAAGGCGCGATGGATGCTTCAAATATGCTCAAACCCATGCTGGCACGTGGTGAACTGCATTGCATCGGAGCCACCACACTCAACGAATACCGCAAATATATCGAGAAGGACGCAGCCCTTGAACGTCGCTTCCAACCTGTGCTTGTCGATCAGCCCTCGGTTGAGGACACAATTAGCATTCTACGCGGTCTTAAACAACGTTATGAAGTGCATCATGGTGTGCGTATTCAGGATAGTGCACTCGTCGCCGCCGCAATGCTCTCGAATCGCTATATTACTGAACGCTTCTTACCCGACAAAGCTATTGATCTTGTCGATGAGGCCGCAAGCCATCGACGCGTGGAACTGGATAGCACACCTAGCGAGATAGACGCGCTAGACCGCCGTGTGCGCCGCTTGCAGGTTGAGCAGGAAGCGTTAAAAAAAGAAACCGATGCCGCGAGTAGAGAGCGACGTGAACGGGTTGAACGCGAAGTTGCCAATCTCAATGAACAATTGCATACTCTGCGTCTTTCGCTTGAAACAGAACGTGCACCTGTTGAGGAGATGCGCCGTCTGAAACGCGAGTTAGATGCAGCACAGACCATTTATGAACAGGCCGAACGCGCTGGCAACCTCGACGAAATGGCACGTTTACACTATGGTGTGCTACCAGAGATACAGCAACGCATTCAGGGTATGGAGTCGCAACTGACGAATATCAAGAGTGCGCGCATGCTCAAAGAAGAGGTTGACGCCGAAGATATCGCCGAAATTGTCTCGAAGTGGACGCATATTCCTTCTGCGCGTTTGATGGAGGCCGAGGTCCAACGTCTGCTGCTAATGGAGGACCGTCTGCGTCAACGCGTTGTAGGACAAGACACAACGCTACAAGTTGTATCCGATGCTATACGTCGTTCGCGTGCAGGCTTGCAAGACCCGAATCGTCCTCTCGCAAGTTTCCTATTTCTTGGTCCAACAGGCGTTGGTAAGACAGAACTTGCACGTGCCCTCGCCGAATTTCTATTTGACAACGAGCAGGCACTGGTACGCATCGACATGTCCGAGTACAACGAGAAGCATTCGGTTTCACGGCTCATCGGTGCTCCCCCTGGCTATGTTGGTTATGACGAAGGAGGCCAGCTTACAGAAGAGGTGCGCCGCCACCCCTACAGTGTGCTTTTGCTTGACGAGATAGAGAAGGCGGCACCGGAGATATTCAATGTCCTTTTGCAATTGCTTGATGATGGTCGCTTGACCGATGGACAAGGGCGCACCATCGATTTTAAAAACACAGTAGTCATCATGACCAGCAACATCGGCAATAATTGGTTGCAGGAATTTGACGGTATGGATGAGGAGGTTATGCAACGCACAACACGCCAGAAGTTACGCGAAGAGGGTTTTCGACCCGAATTTATCAATCGAATTGATGAAGTAATTATTTTCCATCAAATTAGTCGTGAGCACATGAAACGCATCGTCGATATTCAACTAAGGCGTCTACAACTTCGTTTGCAAGAGCGGACCATCACACTCACATTGAGTGATGCCGCGAAAAGCTATCTTGCATTGCGTGGCTACGATCCGCAATTTGGGGCACGCCCCCTCAAGCGGGTGCTGCAAAAAGAGGTCGAGAACCGTATCGCGCGTGCTATACTGGATGGCACCCTTGCCAATGGAGACAATCTTATGATGGACATACAGGATGGGTTGTTAGCTATGAATGTGCAATGAATTGTAAAAAGGCTTGGTGAGCAGCATGTACGAGTACGTGAGCATAACAGGGGCAAGCCCTGTCACTACTATATTGACCGCTTGCTACACGACTCCGTTATATAGTAGTGACAGGGCTTGCCCCTGTCATGCCCCTCGCTCGCCAATAGAAGGGCCTATCCCATGAATAATGGCAACAGCAAAACAACTGAAACGCCACATGCGGAACTGATACAAATGCTCAGTGCGCTTCTCATTCAGTTGAACGCACTTCAGACGTTTGTACAGGAGGAGCCGACTGACCTGCCCACGCTGCGTGAAGGCATGAATACGTTGGAACAGATGGCACGCGATGCCCTTTTTGTGGTGCGTTCCGCCGACGAAGGCTTGCCGCCAGCAGAACTAGAGGGCATTACGCTGTCAGAGGCATTGTCGCATCTTATTGAGGAAACCGCAGAGACGCTAGGAGTTTCTAGCCGCATCTCGTTTAACGGAGTTGACGATCAAGGGCGTCCAAAAGAGCACACACTTTCATCGGAAAAAGAACGTATTCTCTATCTCATCGCCCGCGAAGCGTTATATCAAGTTCCATATCATACGAATGTACACCGTGTACGCCTTGTTCTTACCTATGGCAATGATGACGTGCAGATGAGCATTGAGGACGATGGCACACTGCCAACACCAGCAGAGGATACAACAACTTTGCCTGCGCTTACCGAGGGCTATAGCGAGAACGCACAAGACGAACCACGCACATATATCGCTCTGCGTCATCGTCTTGTTCATCTCGGCGGCTCATTGGACGTGCTACAGGGCGAGCAAGGAGTGCGCGTCCTGGCTCGTCTTCCTTATGCTGAACAAGCTGATGATGTGCCCACATCGTCTCCTGCTATAACATCATCTATACAGACAGGTGAAGCCACTTCCTCGATACGCATTCTCATTGTCGATGGACAAGCGGTAACGCGTGCAGGCTTACGTCGTTTGCTTGATAGCTATACCGGACTACAGGTGATTGGTGAGGCAGCGGATGGCGTGCAAGCGGTCAGTGAGACACTTGAACTTGGTCCACAGGTTGTGCTACTGGACTCACAACTACCAAACGGGCAGAGCCTGAATGCACTACGGCAAATCAAGCAACTCAATCTCGACACAAAAGTCTTGCTACTATCGGCTCAGGACCGCGAAGAATATCTCTATGAGACTCTGCGAGCTGGTGCCGATGGCTATGTTCTCAAGGATATTGCCCCTGACGAATTGGCACAGGCATTGCGTGTCGTCGCAAGTGGTGAGGTTTTAGTACAACCGCAGTTAGCAGGACGATTGCTCTCGCGTGTTGGGAAACAAGGAAACCGTCCCCCCTATGAAACGTTGACGGCACGTGAACTTGATGTACTACGTCTGCTGGTACGAGGCATGCGCAACAAAGAAATCGCCGCACGTCTTTATGTAAGTGAGCGCACTGTGAACTTCCATTTAGCCAATATCTATCAAAAACTCAACGTCTCTGGACGCACCGAAGCATTGAGCAAAGCGATTGAGCAAGGTTTGGTAACCACAAACACATAATAAAAATGCCGCGAACCTCGGTTCGCGGCATTTTTATTATGTGTTTGTGGCTATACGTAGAGTTGTCCAGCATGCCACGCATCTAACTCGCGTTTCAACGCGGAGATATAGGCTGCTTCATCGTTATTGTCGGCAGTAGGTGCATATTTGGGAATGATCTGGTCAACGGTTGTCAAGCCCCATACGGCAACGTACAGGTTACGAATGAGTTTGTACCATGCTTCAAAACCAGCTTCCCACGTGGGGAATGCTGCATAACAGCTTTGACCAGCTTGACATTGCTGACCTGATTGGTTGACGCAGGAAGCATCCGGGATGCAGCGTAAATTGCCAAGCGAGAGCGTCGAATTTGCTTCACCAGCCTTGCCAAAGGAACTCTCATGCTGGAAAAAGGCAAGCGCAAACGCAGGATCAATACCGTATTTCACTCCTAAATCATAGAGTTGTTGCCCTTTTCCAGCGGCGGGAGAACTATTTGCTGCAAGGACACGATTGATGAAATCAGCATTAACAGAAGGTGCACCCAAAACCGAGTAAGGCCCTGTATGTAACGGTACCTTTGGAGTAACTGGTCCGTTGGTCTGCTGCACTTGACTTGCTAGCGCACCACCAACCTGTACGTCATAGACCTTACCGAAACCGGGAATATTGATGAGTTGTGCATCACCAGGACGTTGTAGCATTGCCGAAGAGAGCAATACACCAAGCGCGATCACAACCACGAAGGCGATAACAATGAAGCGATACAGCCACGGCTTATGTCTTTCGAGTGGATGTGCAGCATACTGATCTACAACCTTTGGAGTCGTCCTGTATGCTGAAACAGGAACCGGTGTGGTAGATGGTGTATAGCGAAGTGGCTTAGGAGTCGTAACGAGCGAACGCACTTTATCAAGAGCAAGGCTCATCTTATAACGCACTCGGTCTAGTTCGTATTCCTCCTCTACATCCTCTTCCTCGAATTCATTATCGTATGCTTCTAAATGTTGTGTTGACAACGCTGGAAGCTGACGTGTAGCACGTGCGGGAACAGCAGACTGAGTTCTAAAGGAATCCAATGGCTCCTGTAATGTTTCCTTCTTGGCGTATCTACCCGCCATACTGAACCTCCTGATATAGGCAATTACTCATACTTTTCTATTATACCATGCGATACCACTTCTTGCATACAGAATTTTTCATTATATTGATATGTCTTGACATGTTTGTAACCCTTTGCGTCCCTTTTCACCTTGACGTATAATAGGT
>CAXUIS010000192.1:0-996 GCA_964250915.1 uncultured Ktedonobacteraceae bacterium
TCGGGCACCTGCAGCGCTTCCGCCAGCTCAGCAGCCCCGCCGCCGGGCACCCCGGGGTGCGGGGTGCCCCCCCCCCCCCCCCATTTTGGGCCCAAATTTATTGGCCCCCCATACCGAGACCGATACGAGATATACACGTGTTCGTTTTCGTTCGCTAGTATAGCAGAGCGCGTTTGGAAAGGGAAGATAAGAGTTGCATATGTCCATAATTCCTCAAGGATGAACTTGACCAAATCATGACAGATTTGAGACACATCGTGAACTTTTGAGAACTATACTATAAATGTTCCCCCTTGTGGGAACAAAAATACAACGGTCATAAAGACCCATAAAAAAATGTATAGATCATAAAAAAGGAAAAAAGAAACAATTATGAAGAAACTATTGTACGTTGGCGGCGGTAGCCTGCTTCTCTTAATCGCGTTACTCTGTGGTGCAGCATTCTCAAGCCCACTAATGGCCTCGGCTCATGGCACAGCCACCAAGCCTTCGACTACCACAACGACCACGACAAAGGACAAGCATCCTGAGCGTCGTCCATTGCGCGTGTTTGTACGCAACCGTAGCGACGAGTTTGTTGACCGCATCGCCCCTCAACTGCACTTGACCGCTTCCGACCTCACCGCGAAGTTGAAGAGCGGCGAACGTCTCGTAGACATCGCAAAGGACAAGGGCGTTTCCCGTGAGGCATTGAAAGACATTCTCGTCAAAGCCACCGATGCCTCCATCGCGTTGGCCTTGCACAACGGCAAGATCAATCAGTCACAAGCAACGGTTCTCACGAACCTTGTGAAAGATCATCCCTTCGTTGTCGCACATGTCTTGCATCACCACTTCTACATCAAGAAGTAACACGTTCGTTCCTCTACAGGAGACCGCTCCAACGTCTAGGCGTTGGAGCAGTTCTTGTTTTTGGCATTCGTATATGTAGAAACGGTAGGGGCGGCAAATAAATTATACCCACCAAGGGGGGGGGTGGGGGACCCCGGGGGGCAG
>CAXUIS010000192.1:1006-10506 GCA_964250915.1 uncultured Ktedonobacteraceae bacterium
CGATGGGGGTGATGGGGCAACGCGTCGGCAACGATTCATTTTTCCCAGCGTGTCCCCCTCCCGACCCATCTTTGGGCGCAATGAATTGCTGCCCCTACCGATGGTCCTGTATCCGGTCAACGTTCATCCGATGATACCTTTAAAAGCGGAAAGATGCGCCAGGAATACAATCAAGGATATCCCTATCACGAGTTCATAGAGACAGCAACAACAGGGTAGCCAGACGCACTCACCGCGTAATCCCAGTGTCGAATAGGATCATCACAATACGGTTCTTGCAGTGTGTTGGCCTTCAGTGAGGTCCAATCACCGTTCGTACCGGAGCCGTGCAAGCAACTCACGGTATAGTAGTAGACGAGATGAGGGCGAACACTATCCGGCGCATTGACTATCACAGTATTTCCCTGTGTCTGAAGCGTAAGGAGACGATCCGATGGAATCTGCGGAGTCACCTTAATGGCAATAGAGGGCCAATGTTCAGCTAATGGACGGCTTCCTTGATTGCTGACTGTGCCATCAGAATTTAGTGTGAGCGTGGAAGCTCTTGCATCCATCGCTACGGTAGCTGCGCCACTTCTGGTAATAGCAATATATCCATGTGCGCTTAACGACTCTTTCATAGCTAGCGTGCTCATACCAGGAGGACAACTCATTGTGATAGGAGTAACGGGTATGTCATAGTGCGGTTCTTGTCCTCCCGTAACCATCGCGCTGAACGCTCCCATACACGTATTGATGGCGGGTCCGCCTTCCAGCATAATGCTGTGTTGACTGGAATTCGTGAGCGTGATATCGACGGACAAGAGTTCGCTGAGAAAGTAGGGACCAGGAGGAATGCTGAGCGTAGTTTCTAATCCGTTCGACTCGGTGTGTGCAAATACCGGAGCATGACCAAGTGCTCCGATAGGTTTTCCTGTAGGGATAGTGCTCCCGATTGGAGTTGAATAATGAGGCAAGAAGAGGAGTGAGGTCATCACAAGCAGACTTACCGCCACTACGCTGACGAATAGTTTCCAGTTTCCTCCACGATAGCCCAACGCGTTATGCTCCAAAGGATCGTTAAATGCCCCCTTGCTGTTATGAGATGTGAAGGCCATTGATTCATATCCTTTCCGAAAAATCTATGTGTCGAGATGCTACAGGCTTTCTTTATACTAACGCTAAGAAGGTTGAGTTAGTTGCTTTGGTGAAACATCTACTATCGCTAGTTCGTGACTGTAACACATAGAGAAATATATATACTCATCTGTTGAGGTAAGTAAGCAGGGAGACCGCAAAGGTTCCCCCATAGACGTTCATGTAAGGGCAAAAAGAGGTCTAAGGCGAGGCAAGCAAGGGCACCCGCAAGGAGATGCCCCTCCCATATGACGGTAGTACCTGTGAAGCCAGTTCGTGTATGGGAGGGGCATCCCCTTGCGGGTGCCCTGGTCCCCATTCGATCCTTACGTGAACGCTTATGGGGAGACCCCTGCGATCTCCCTGCTTACTTACTTTTCAAGCTCTCATGTTACATATATGTTAGAATGGACGAAGAACAATGACACTCGACCAGTGGACAAACATCTTAAGTACGATCACACAGTACCTCGCATCGGGCGTCGAAGGATGTGCGGGGCTACTCATTGCACTAGCCGCGATACAGGCAACGATACGTGCGATCATACAATTTTTTCGGAGATCACAGACAGCCACGCAGCCAGAGCATCCGACGACGGAAGATATACGCTTGCGGCTCGGTAGATGGCTAGCACTTGCCCTTGAGTTTGAACTTGGAGCAGACATTCTACGTACCGCCATCGCGCCAACATGGGTGGAGATTGGGCAACTTGCCGCCATTGCCACGATCAGAACACTGCTCAACTACTTTTTACAGCAAGAGATTGACCGTGCCGCACGTAGACAACAAGGCGTTCCACCAGCGCAACAGCCGCAAGTGCAGAGTCAAGACGGTCAGAGCATACAACACGTCCCCACAATGGCAGATAGGGTTCGAGATGCTCTTCGCTAACCTGTTTAACTACGTGCTATGGGCATCGTTGATAGAGTTCGTCGGTGCCCTACTCATCGTTGGCTACATTCTCGTAGCACTCTACACCGTGCTACGAGGCGGAAACATTGTACGAGCGCGAATGATTGTTGCCGACGGTGCGATTACTGGTCTTAGCTTCAAGGTCGCAGGTACGCTCTTGAAGACCATCACGCTACACACATGGCAACAAATCCTTATGTTCCTCGCCATCTTCGCGCTACGCACTATCCTTAAAAGATTTTTTACGTGGGAAAGGGGAAGGTTGCAATAACAATGTTATGCCGTGACAAACGTTTGTAGTTCTGGCAATAACTCATGATTCTTCTGTGCAGAAGCAATAAGTGCCTCAAGAGCTTCTAATCCATTTTCTAGTGCTTCAGCATACGTATCACCATGCGTGACTGGTCCTAGTACACGCTCGGCTCGTTCCCAATCAGGGAGCCGGACAAGATAAGCTTGATCTTCATTGGACCATTGAATCAGCATAGCATAGTGTAGTTCATTCACGGTTTTTGCCTCCCTTGCTGCTACTCTTGTACTTCTCGAAGCTTTCGCAGCGCATTTCGTAGTTCGCGCTCCTGATAAATTTTAGCATCGGCACTATCTTTACCAACAAGGTTTACGCTTATACCTGAGATAAGCTTGTGCTTCCATATTTGATGACTGCCAGTTTGGTGATCTAAATAAAAGCCTGCATGCTGTAAATCTGAACGCAACTGTCGAATTTTGCGAGGCACTGCATCTTCTCCTTACACTGTAGTGTCCATTATACCACCTACCTAGACTGAACCTTGCAATAGTAAGGAAACATTCAATGATGGGGAAGGCTGCAATAACTATCACCCGTTACACATTCTCTGGTGGTGATACATACGCGAGAGTAAGTGCAACAAAGCCCTTTCTGAGTGCCACTAGTGCAATACCATATTGTAATAGGAGTCCATACGCGCATCCAGCGCACCAAAGAGCAAATCAAAAAGAGTAAAGAACGTAATTTTATGATCTTCTAACACCGCTCTCATCTCAATTTCGTATCGATCACGCCATGCCTGCGGATATAATTTCATAATCCAGTTAATAATGGTCATGAGTTGCTCCTTCTATCCAGTTTAAGTTTTCTTATAGAGCAGGAAGACGTTGGACACCGACTGAGACGACACGCTGCATGGTCGCAAGCTGCTCACGAAATGCGGTAACACCAACTCCCGTGATGCGATAGGGACGACGGCGTTCCTCAGCAGGAAGAGGTTCAATCCAGCCACGTCGTTCTAAGCGAGCAAGTGCACCATAAAGCGTTCCTGGTTCCAATTGTGTACCGCTAAAATGCAAAATATCCTCCATCATGGCATAACCATGTTTCGGTCCATTCGCCAAACTAGCGAGAATGAGAAATGAAGGATCGGTAAAACGACCCAAATCGGACGAACCCTTATGCATAGAGAACCTCATAGAGAATAAAGAAACTTTATATCGTGTCACTTACTACGTATAACTGAATAATAGCAGGAAGAGTTGGAGATGTCAATTGTCTACAATGAATTTTGACAATCGAATACAGTAATTCCTCGGTAGGGGCAGCAATTCATTGCGCCCAAAGATGGGTCGAGAGGGGGACACGTCGGAGAAAACGAATCGTCGCCGACACGTCGCCCCGCCCCTGACCCATCTTTGGGCGCAATCAATTGCTGCCCCTACCAACATTCTCGCATTCGGTTATCAACGTTCATCAGGTGTTTCATATATCTGATTATTTTGTTATATCGCACAACGTGGTCCCCACCTCGTTATGATATACTAAGCCCATAGAGTGCACGATATTATCACCCATTAGGAAGCGGGACAAGCAGCTATGCTCAATGAGGAGTCGGTACAGGCGGTCAAGGAAGCTACATTTTCGCAGCAGTTTATGAAGCCGTTATATGACTCGTATTGTTTCGCCAATTTGCCAGCAACGATTGAGTTTTTGTTGACGAGCAATGGGCAAAGTTCTTTACCATACGATGTGTTTGGGAGCTTGCCAACGCGCTATGATCGAGTCGTTTTCTTCTTCGTCGATGCGTTCGGTTGGCGTTTCTTTGAACGTTATGCGGAGAAATACGATTTCCTTAAAACCGTTTTGAACGAGGGCGTTGCATCGAAAATTACTTCCCAATTTCCCTCGACAACCGCAGCCCACGTTACTAGCATCCACACTGGCCTACCCGTTGGACAAAGTGGCGTCTACGAATGGAACTACTACGAGCCTCTGGTCGATGCCCTGATCTTGCCGCTTCTCTTCTCATACGTGAACTACGCCGAGGGCGAGAAATTGCAGCGCGACACGCTCAAAAAAGCGAATGTTCCCGCCGGAGCATTTTTTCCGCAGCAGACGTTGTACGACAAGCTCAAAGCACAGGGCATTTCTTCACATGTCCTGCAATTTCAGAACTACACGCCTTCGACCTACTCCGATATCACATTTCGTGGCGCGAAAACACACCCGTATGCAAGTATTCAGCAAGCCCTCTTCTATCTCTCGGAACTCGTCACCGTCGAGAACGCACCCCCTTCGTACTATTTTGTCTATTTTGATCGCATCGACGCCGCCTGCCATCACTACGGTCCTCTCTCAAAAGAGTTTGAACGTGAGGTCGATGATTTTTTCAAGGCGATGCACGAACTGTTCTACAAAAATATCCAGGGTAAAGCACAACGCACCTTGCTAGTTGTGACCGCCGATCATGGACAAATCGAGGTCAACCCGAAGACAACTTACTATCTCGACAAAGAATTGCCGGACATGCAACGCTACCTCAAGACAAATCGTCAGGGACAGATACTCGTACCCGCAGGTTCGGCACGTGACATGTTTCTTTATGTACATGATGAATACGTAAATGAGGTCGTTGCTCTATTACGCCAAAAGCTTGAGGGACGAGCCGAAGTATACCCAACACAAGAACTCCTGGCACAACACTTCTTTGGTACTGGCGAACCCTCACCTACCTTCCTGGCACGTCTGGGCAACGTCGTTATTCTGCCCTATAAAAACGAGACAGTCTGGTGGAGTCAGCAGGGAAAATATGAGATGCGTTTCCTCGGTCATCACGGCGGCCTCACCCGCGCAGAGATGGAAATTCCATTGTTGTTATTGGCATTGTGAATTTTGTAACGAGACCAAAACCAGGGCACCCGCAAGGGGATGCCCCTCCCATACGACGACATATTGGGAGCACTTCGTATATGGGAGGGGCATCCCCTTGCGGGTGCCCTGGCCCCTGTCATAATAGGAGCAACAACCATCGAGACTATATGAAGAAGCCGCAGGCATTTAGATTAAATGCCCTGCCGGAGTTTATGCCGTAAGAGTAGAATGCCAAGAGGGTGTAATAGAATTAGACCCCTACAGATGGTTCATGTCCTCTTGACAATCAAATGCCAACGAGGACATGATACATCGATTCTTCCGGTTACATTATTAGAAGGACACATCACATCATGCAACAACAACACACAACGCAGACAACATTCAATGTAGACGAAGTACGCAGCCATTTTCCCTCGTTGGCTTCGGATGATATCTATTTCGATAATCCAGGGGGCACACAGGTGGCACGTGAGGCGATAGAGCGTATGCAGAGCTATTTTGAGCATAACAATGCCAATCATGGTGGTGCATTCCGCACCAGTCGAGAGTCGGACGCGGTTGTCGCGGGGGCTAGGCAAGCAGTGGCGGCATTTCTCAACGCGGCACGTCCAGAGGAGATCGTGTTTGGGCAAAACATGACCAGCTTGACGCTACAGATAAGCCGTAGCATTGCACGTACGCTCAACCCTGGCGACGAAATCGTTGTGACGCGCCTGGATCACGACGCCAATATCGCACCGTGGCTTTTGATTGCCGAAGATAGAGGCTTCATGGTGCGTTGGGTCGATATTCACCCCGAAGATTGCACGCTGGATATGGAGGACATGCAGCGACAAATTACACCACGCACAAAACTTGTCGCAGTTGGCTATGCCTCAAATGCGGTTGGCACCATCAACGATGTGAAGCGCGCAGTTGAGTTAGCTCATAGCGTAGGTGCATTGTGTTTCATTGATGCTGTGCAATATGCACCACACAAGCTCATCGACGTGCAAGCACTCGATTGCGATTTCCTGGCGTGTTCGGCCTATAAGTTTTTCGGACCCCACACTGGTATTCTCTATGGCAAATACGACCTGCTCGACAAACTTACCGCGTACAAAGTACGTCCCTCCGGCAATCTGCCACCCGACAAGTTCGAGACTGGGACACAGAGCTTCGAGTCTATCGCGGCTACGCTTGGCGCGATGGAATATTTCGCGTGGATCGGCAAGCAATTTGGTGGCGAGAATGGACCTTTAAGCAAAGCACTCAGAAAGGGTATCGAGGTGATCGACGCCTACGAACTACAACTCAATACTGCATTGTTAGAGGGTTTGCGTTCCGTACCAGGACTACACATTCGTGGTATTACCGACCCACAGAGAATGGGGCAGCGTGTACCAACATTCTCATTTACACTTGAAGGGTGGAACTCGCTTGCTGTTGCTGAGAAGCTAGCACAAGAGCATATCAACGTGTGGGATGGCAATTATTATGCTGTTGAGGTCATAAAGCGGCTTGGCCTTGAGGAACAAGGTGGCATGGTGCGCGTAGGGCTAACGCACTATAACACATTTGGCGAAATCGAGAAACTGATAAGTGCTCTACATGTGATAAACAAATAAACATGCGAGGTATTGCTTCTCTACGAGAAGCAATACCTCGCATGTTTATTTGTTTATCACGTTAATTTCCTAACGCTTCTAACAACAGATCGCCTTCGTCGGCTGTGATACGACCCTCGGCAATCATGCGTAGAATCGCTATACGCTCCTGGTTGGGGTCAGCACTCGGTGTCGTGGGCAAAGGCTCTACCGCAGATTGCGCCTGCTCTTGCGACTGTATTGGCTCGGCAGGTAGTTCGTTACTTGTTTCTGTGGAGTGCATTGGCTCCATTGGCTTCATCGGCTGCATGGGCGTCATAGGTTTCATTGGTTCCATCGGCTTCATCGGCTCCATTGGTGGAATTGGTGTCATCGGCGTTGTGCGAGACGCTGGTTCTGCCGACGAGATTGGCGTCATTGGTGTCGTGCGAGACGCTGGTTCCGTTGGTGCTACGGGTGGCATTGGTGGAACAGGTGGTTTGGGTTCGGTCTGTGGTGGTGGCATACGCATGTTGCTCAATGCCTGCTCCACAGCTTCGAGCGCACCCTGCACTCCATCGGCGGCGGCACTTTTCGCCTGCTCCACAAGACGATTCAGCCGTTCGGGGTCAAGTCGCCATTCGCGGTCGTTGATACGCACATTGAGCTGAGAAACCGACTCCGAAATGTCGCGCTCCATGCGCTCCACTTCACGTTCAAAGTCATGTATGTCGCGATCAAAACTACTCGAACTGCTACTACTACTGCTACTACTCCGTGGACTCTCGTTACCAATGAGGACAAGACTTCCGCCGACGTGTAGTTCAAGGTATGCAGCACCATTTCCATAGGTCAAAGTAGCTCTTTTATTGCGCGAACCTGACGCGCTTGAAGCAAGCGCATGACCTGTGATGTCGCCATTTACTGTAGCTGCAATCGTCAGGTTTGCGTTTGTAGGTATCGTCACTGCTGCATTCCCACGTACGTCGATACGAGCGCGACCAGGAATAAGATCAGCCAGTAGTTGCAGGTCTCCACCAATATCACTCGCGTTTAGAGTGCCACGCACTCCCGCTAGTTCGATATCGTCATCAACATCCGAGATTTGTGTTGTGCCAAACACATTCGTGAGTGAAAGACTCTCACCGATATCGTGCAAGGTCACGTTCCCTCGAATTTCTTTCAGCGTCAAGTTCGCCCCCACATCACTAACCTGCACACTACCGTTGATGTTCTCTATATAGAGATCGTTGTCAATATCTTGTACGGTAATGTTTCCGTTGATGCCGATGACAGATGCATCTACTCCAATATCAGTAAGCGTCACACTTCCACCAATACCTTTCAGTACTGCGCTACTACCGATATCTCTTACCGTCACGGGACCATTAATCTCGCTCAAGACAACATCCGCACCAACATCAACAAGTGTGACACTTCCCTGTATAGTGCTAATTGTGACCTCTGCACTACTATCTTTTACCAGCGCAGAGCCACTAATGTCGCGTAGAGTGACGGCACCTTCAATATCAACAATGTTCACATCACCATGTATAAGCGTGATTATTGCGTTCCCTTCCACGTCCTTCAAATCGACGCGTAACACATGCTCGATGGTAACACTACCGCTAATGTCTTTTACCACAATGACTGTTTCGTGAGGCACGGAAAGTTGAACAGAGCCTTCGGTATCGCTCACAAGTAGTGAGTCTCCCTGTTGCTTTAAGCGTTCAAGAGTATCGTCTGACTCTACCTGAATCGTCGGTTGTTCCCATCCCTGAATAGTCAAATCGCCTTTAATATCCGCGATCACGATTTTTTGCACTGCGGGAAATGTGGTCATGTCTATTTCCTTCCTGGGCGCATAAATTGCTGCCCCTACCGTCTCTTGACGATGAATTGTTACCGTTCTTCGGCGAAAATTTCGAGCCGTTCGCCTTTTTCCATATCTTGCAAGTCCAGGAGACGCCCTGTGGCGCCGTTTTCTATGCTTTGTATCAAGTCTTCCAGGGCCGCACTACTCATATGTGGGATGAAGCTTACGCCCAGTCGCAAACCTGTTCTGAGAAGACGTACAGGTAGAGTGGCTGTGACGTAGACTTTTTGCGCTCTCGCATTGAACGTGGTGGCGCGAATGCGTAGAAGTCGATCACGTCCTCGCTCGGTTGTTCGCTCAGGGATGGAGTCAGGCTCAAGGGTATCCAGGATTTGCACGGCCTCTGTCGCGGTCACTTGCCCCGACTCGATCATGTGCAGAATGCGATTCCGTTCTTCTTTCGATGTTGACATAGCAGGTACCTAGCTTTTCAGGAGGCGCATGGCTTCCTCTACGCTAATCTCTTTCGCAGCGAGGCGGTCAAGCACAACACGGCGGTCCTGGCGTCCATCGTTTTCAGGTGCCCCACCCAGTGCAGTGACGATTTCGTCTAACCGACTACGCGCCGTGTTGTACGCGACGTTCTTTTCAGCTGCGAGTTTCTGTACATTGCCGCGATACTTGACAAGCAACTCGACAAATTCAAGTTGCTCACGTGTCAGACGCCCGATCCAGCCCAAGCTAAATTGTCCCTCGATAACGATGCCGCTATCAGGACATTCCAGCCGCGTAACAATCATCTCACCACCACTTACTGGGTCCCGTGTAATCAGTGAATGCATATATATGTCTCTCCTCTAAAAAATGCTATGTACTAGTACTTTATCAATCCGCGTTTAATTGAGGTCGTAGTAGTCTGTCAAAGTACATTTGGGACCGAAACTAGGGCGGGGGGGGGGGGGG
>CAXUIS010000193.1:0-1539 GCA_964250915.1 uncultured Ktedonobacteraceae bacterium
GACTTTGTCGTTCTTCTTATTTAAACAGTATTGCCCCTTGTGGGCGTCCGTGGGTTCCATCGATATAGGTAAAACAAGCGTCCATTCCAGAGGAATGGACGCTTGTTTTGTATATACTGATTGGTATTACTCCCTAACACCTGACAGCATTTAGAATATGGCTTCGCCACTATCCGTGTCGAACAGGTGAATGTGATCGCTATCGACGAAGAGTCGAACGCGCTTGCCAGGAGTAACGCTGGAACGTGGGCTGAGCGTGGCGGTAACGGTACGTCCGGCGGCGGTCAAATAGACCTGTAGTTCGTTGCCGAGGTTCTCAACCACATCGACATTGCCCTCGATGGTGGAATTCTCGACGCCTTCTACGGCACTGTCTCTTACCACTGCGGCATCTTCGAGGTGTGATGGACGAATACCAAAGGTCAGATTTCGGCCTGCCGCAGCTTTCGCACGGTCGGCATACAATGCAGGAACGGGAACTTGACCCACACCCTCCAAGATGACTTTGAGACCATTGTCAGTCGCAACCTTTGCCCCAGGGAAGAAGTTCATTGATGGTGAACCAATGAAGCCTGCTACAAAGAGGTTCGCGGGATGATCGTATAATTCTTGTGGTGCGCCTAGCTGTTGAATGATGCCGCCATTGAGAACAGCGATGCGATCACCCATCGTCATGGCTTCGGTCTGGTCGTGTGTAACATAGATAACCGTTGTTTGAATGCGCTGGTGCAACTTGATGATTTCGGCACGTGTGGCAACACGCAGTTTAGCATCAAGGTTAGAAAGCGGCTCGTCCATCAAGAAGACTTGTGCTTCACGGACAATGGCGCGACCAAGTGCGACGCGCTGGCGTTGTCCACCAGAAAGCTCTTTTGGTTTGCGCTTGAGCAACGCTTCCAGGCCCAGGATACTACCAGCCTCTTCTACGCGCTTGTTGATTTCGTTTTTGGGGAAGTGGCGTAGTTTGAGACCAAAGGCCATGTTGTCGAAGACGGTCATATGGGGATACAATGCGTAGTTCTGGAAAACCATTGCTATATCGCGGTCTTTAGGGTCAACGCCATTGACGACGCGATCACCAATGTAGATATCGCCATCGGTTGGCTCCTCAAGTCCTGCAACCATACGCAGGCAAGTGCTCTTGCCACAACCGGATGGTCCGACGAGAACCAAGAACTCTTTGTCCTTGATATCAATACTGATATCGTGGACGACTTCGGTCTTGTTAAAGATTTTGTAGACGTGTTCAAACGCAACGCGTGCCATGAAGGAATACCCCTTTCGCTTCTGTAACAGGCTCATCCCTGTTACCCTTCTATGAAAAAAGAAGCTATCGCTTGGTGCCTCGTTGCAACTGATACCATATCAGCGGGGAGTCAACGCGGCCTCTTCACGTCATATATGTTCATCTAATGAGAACTGACGCTGAACAAAGTATACCATATAGATAGGTGAAAATGGAAGGGGCAAAAACGAATTGTAGGGGTCTAAATTAATTAAACCAGCGTGGCATTTTAAAAAGGTTGGAGACGAGAAAAA
>CAXUIS010000193.1:1549-8647 GCA_964250915.1 uncultured Ktedonobacteraceae bacterium
ATTACACCCTGCTGGCAATGTACAAATGCTGGAAGACGAGAACAAGCGTTTCAACATCCTCAGAAATGGTGCATTGCCAGCAGGGTGTAATGAATTAGACCCCTACAGTAGACCTTTTACGGTTTGATCAGGCGATAGACATCGGGAGTGCCGAGGCCAGAAGCGAGATCGTAGGTACGAGTTGCTGGATAATAGCCATTGTTCCCGTTGGTAATATCGTGGAACTGATTGGCATAACCAGCCGTTGAGTCATATGGATAGACGAGGTAGTTAAACAGACCAGCACGTCCATGATGGTAGGTGTCGTAGAGGGCCGCGACACCTGCCCAGATTGGTGCGGCGCAGGAGGTGCCACCGAAACGTGTCCATCCCTTGACGGAATACGTGGGATCGGCACAACCTCCACCCTTGTTCGTGCAGTAAATGGCATAGCCAGTACCTGGATCAGAGTCGAGAGAGACATCAGGAACTTCACGACACAGGTTAGCAGCCGTCTGTCCACAGTACGCTCCCGTTTGGCTGCCTGCATTGACGATGCCAGGCAAGATTCCACCATTGTATGCCACGTAGTCGGAGCTTGCCCATACACGGCTTACACCGCCACCGCCGCCTTCGCAATTGTCCGTAGTGGGACAATGACTGAGCCATACCCACTCTGATGACGCGCCTGGATAGCTGGGATTGGGGTTAGAGCCAGGATTGAAGGTGACAGGTCCCTGGTTGATCTTGCGGAATGCAGTGCCACCAACACCCGTCATGAATGGATTGGAGGCGGGATCGAGTACCTGTAGAGCATTCTTGCCTGTCAGACCGAGACCAGGACCACAGCTATAAGCACCACTGTCACCAGCAGATGCAAAAATGCTCTGACCTTGCGTTGCCATTTGCGTAAAGGCTTGCAACTCTTCTATACGCGTGGTAGTCGTCGTAGTATACTCACATTGTCCCCAACTGCTACTCACCGAGTCGGCCTGATTGTCCTTAGCAATTTGCAGATATGCAGCAATGGCCCCAAGTTCTGTGTTGGGTGCATTATAGACCAGAATTTTCTTTGCGCTAGGAGCCGTAGCAATCTGTAGCTCGATGTCTAACTCGACTTCAGCCGCACCGTAATCCACTGAACCACCTACGGCGATGGGACCACCAAGTATATTTTTGTCGATGAAAGGCACGTTGCGTAGACCAAAGGTTTTTGTGTAACCCGCAATATCGCTACGTGTATACCCGGAAAGCTCGAACAAGCCAAGCGTTGTCCCTTGACCTTTATCGCTAAGCTTCTTGTATACGGAATTGATATCGTAGATGCCTGCCGTTTGTGAGGGAGTGAGGCCACGTCCATAGGGACCACCACCATACGGAAATGACAAATTAGGACCCGCATCTGGTATTGCGTTGTTACGTGCTTTAGCATAGCTAGTCAAGCCAAGCACTCCGACCATACTATGAGCAATGTTAGCAGATACCTGAGGAGAGGTGCTATTGGCAAAAAATCGCTGTCCATTTGCGTCAACATAATCATTGATCGTGGTGTGGAATGCAATTTCAACCTGTCGTGTTGAACCTGTTGCCAGCAACAGAGTTGAACTTGGTGAACTGACCAAGTGTAGGCCCTGGCTCGCCAGATAGTTTGTTGTTGTCGTGACATCGCTAGCGGCAGGTGCGAAACGGGCATCAAATTCACCTGTCGAGAGCCACTGATGATAAGAGGGACTCGCGGGATTGTACAAAGAGTGTAGCAAGCTCGTTTGCTGAGCTAGATTGCTCGTCTTCAATACAAGACCAACAGTCATCGAAGCACTCGCACTGTGACGTCCAATCGTCTTTGAGGCTTGAAGTAATGGTGCGCTGCTATCGGGTAGTTTGACAAGCGGATTGGCGGAGGTTGCGGCAAAGGCGGTCGAAGGAATAGCTAGGAGTGCAACGCCAAGAACCGCTACAAGCGAGAGAAGTGAAAAGCGTGATAGGCCGCGAGCAAAAATTCCCCTTTTTTGAGTCATAGACTGCTCCAATTCGTTGTGATATTTTCAACAAAAAATGGCTGTACCGCGTGCTTCCCGATTATGGTAAGGCGATGGGAAGCGAGGAGAGGAGACACGACGTAATGAGAATTTTTTGCTTATCTCAACAACAAGTGTATCGTGCAAAAAGGAAACCGACTCCCTCATTTATCGGCATAGTATCTCAAAATCGTGCTATAAACAAATATATCGCATAAATGGTAAAAATGGAAGGCTCTAGGAAAATTGGTGGGATATAGGTCAATCGCCACATGGTTTTTATCCAGGTTTGCGGTATGATATGAGATAGATAATAATTCCTGTACGGGTCTGCTTCAGCACACCCTATGTTGTCAATCGCTAAGAGGGTGTGCTGAAGCAGACCCGTACAGAGGTTTCGTTCCATATAAACGTTTCATATCCATAATAGGCGATAGCCACCCAATCCAGAGAGGACACATATTTCATGTCCACGCAAACGGACCAGCAACCTAAAGATGTCACACCCGCTGCAGAAGAGCATGATGACTCACAGAACAATGTTGCAAGCTTTCGGCGTGTCCTCAAAAATCGCAATTTTTTGCTGTTGTGGGTAGCACAACTTACATCACTGACCGTCCTTAACGCGGTCAACTTTGGCGTGGTGCTGCTGGTTACGGACCTGACGCATTCGGTGTTCATGGTGGGACTGGCGATTATCTCGTTTACGTTGCCCGCGATACCGTTTGGCGCGGTGGCTGGCTCGATTGTGGATCACCTGGACAAACGGCTGGTGCTATGGGTGACGAATCTGTTACGCATGGGAACGATGGTTCTGCTTGTTATTTCGCTGTGGACAGATCGTTCGAGCCTCTGGCCTCTCTACATACTTTCCTATCTGGCCTCGTTGATTGGACAGTTCTTTGTGCCAGCCGAGGGGTCATCTATTCCTATCCTCGTAGGGGAAAAGGATTTGTTGCCTGCACTCTCGCTGTTCAATATCTCGATTACGGTATCACAGGCACTTGGCTTTTTATTGCTTGGGCGTGTGGTGGCGACGCTCTTTCCGCCGTTTACGTTTCTGGCTATTCATGTGCAGTCCATCGACATGTTGTTCGTCGTCAGTGCTTTGCTATATATCGTATGTGCGGTCCTGATTCTGCTCATTCCTAAAGATGCGTTTCATGAGCAGCATACGGATGTACACCTTGGCAAAGGTACACGAATTGACCTGCGGCAGACCTTTCAAACCTTGTGGCATGATACGGTTGAGGGCTGGCACACGATTCGTATTGACCCTTTGCTTTTCTTTTCTGTAATCCAACTTTCAGTTGTCGGCATTATCATGTTATTGATTGGTGAACTCGCGGGTACCTTTGTGCAGCAGGTGTTGCATAGACCCGCCGCCGATATGTCACTAATCCTGGCACCTGCCGCCGTTGGTCTGATTATTGCTTCGGTACTGATGCCACGGATCGCAAAACATATCGCTACATTGCGTCTCACCACGATTGGCTTTATCGCACTGGCGATTGGTTTTGTCGCGTTACCTGCTTCAGAATGGGTTGCCTCATTGCTCGACCCGCGACACGGGGCAGAGTCATCGCTATTAGTTCTTGTGATTGTCGTAATTGTGCTTGCACTGGGTGCGGCAATCGCAACTGTGAATATTCCAACACAAACGATGATGCAGGAACGCGCACCAGAGGAGAGTCGTGCTCGTGTGCTGGCCTTTCAGTACATGCTCTACAGTATCGGCTCTATTCCTGTCTTGCTCTTCGCGGGCGTCTTCGCGCAATTCGTCGGCTTCTATCAGCTTATCGGATTGCTCGCCGTGAGCCTATTGCTCTTCTCCTGGTGGGGCGTGTGGTATGTGCAGAAGCATAGACAAGAGGAAGCCGTGTAGATGGACTTCCTTGTGGTAACACGGTTCAAATACAAGCCTATAAATCTGATTGCCGATTTCTTTTTATAATATGTAACTGTTCATCTCCTTCAAGTTTGCTGCCCCTACCGACGTTTCCACAGATGATTCATTAGACTTCTACCGTAGTCCTCTATGCGCGATGTCCTTACGATAGTGCATGCCCTCAAAGGTTATATAATTCGCAGCTTCATATGCTCTTTGCACCGCATCTTGTAAGTCCGTGCCACGAGCGGTGACACTGAGGACACGCCCACCAGCCGTCACCAGCTTTCCATCTTTGAGCGCGGTTCCAGCGTGGAATACCTGCACACCCTCTAGCTTGTTTGCATTCTCTACGCCAGTTATAGGTATACCTGAACGATAGGTGCTAGGATAGCCACCAGACGCAAGCGTGACGGATACGGCTGAACCGGGATGCCAGAGTGTGTGACGCTTGATGGGCAGTATCTCGTCGAAATAGAGGACGTTAAGAATGTCCTCCTGCATGAGGAGCATCATGGCCTGAGTCTCAGGATCGCCGAAGCGTGTGTTGTATTCTAGCACTCTTGGACCATCTTGAGTGAGCATTATGTTCGTATAGAGAACACCTGTGAAAGAAAGGCCGCGAGCTTGCAGTGCGTCTAGGGTGTTTGCGACGATGGTACGCCAAATCTGCGTCTCTTGCTCTTTTCCCACAAACGGTAATGGCGCGAATGCTCCCATACCACCTGTGTTTAAACCTTTATCATTATCAAAGGCGCGTTTGTGATCCTGTGTCAGTGTCAGGGGTAAATAATGTCTACCATTACAGATCGCGGTAGCACTGATTTCGTCGCCCTCCAAATAGTCCTCGATGACAACGCTATCACCTGCCGCTCCAAACACACGGTCAATCATCATCTGTTTCAGCGCATCCTGGGCTGTGAGCATATCGAGCGCGACAATCGCGCCTTTACCTGCTGCGTTGCCATTGGCTTTGACAACAACAGGTGCGCCATGTTGCGCGAGATAGGCGAAGGCTTCATCCGCGTTCATGAAGGTACGATGTTGTGCGGTTGGAATACCCGCCGAGGTCATCAGTTCTTTCGCAAAAGCTTTACTGCCCTCAAGCGCGGCACTCGCCATATCAGGTCCAAAGATACGTAGCCCCCGATGTTGAAAGACATCGACAATGCCCGCGACAAGCGGAATCTCTGGTCCAACAACCGTCAAGTCAATCGCGTTTTTTTCCGCGAACGTAGCAAGTTCACCAAGTTGCGAGACATTCAGTGGCACATGCTCGGCGATATCTAGCATACCAGGATTGCCAGGAGCGGCATAGATGCGCGTAACCTGCTGGCTCTGTGCCAACTTCCACACTAAGGCGTGTTCCCGCGCACCAGAACCAATCACCAATACGCGCATAATCGTGTGTTCTCCTTTTATGATCATTGACGACCCAAATACGGTATCGGTAGGGGCAGCAATTCATTGCGCCCAAAGATGGGGGTGGTCGAGGGGCAACGTGTCGGCAACGATTCGCAACCCCGACGTGAACCCCATCCCAACCCATCTTCGGGCACAATGAATTGCTGCCCCTACCGTATGAGAGTTTCAACGTTATTATGCCCCTACAGAATGTTCCACCTTGTTGCGTTTGCTCGACACACTAATCTGTATCTTCTCTTGTGGATTATAAGGCCAACCTTGTTTTTCCATACAGCCGTAGCAAAACTCGCTATGCAACATGTCAACCGCCGTCTCATTATCGGGAATCACGACTTGTTGCTGTGAGGCGGCTTGAATGGCTCGGCTCAACCCTGCTGTGCTAAGATAGCCGAGGCTATCGACACCGATGAAGTCTGCGATCTCTTGCACGGTACGTCCTGCTGCGATAAGTTCCGATTCCTGTGGAATATCGACTCCGAAGTAGCAGGGGTGACGCATAGGAGGCGCACTTGAGCGTAGGTGAATCTCTTTCGCCCCCTGTCTACGTAGTGCAGCCGCGAGTCGCTTCATTGTGTTGCCGCGTACAATCGAGTCATCGACAATCACAAGGCGTTTGCCCTCGATCTGTGGCTTGACAAAGTTGAACTTCAGGTCGATCTCCATCTGACGCAGACGTTGATCTGGCTTGATAAAGGTTCGATCAGCATAGCGATTCTTGATAATTGCCATGCTATAGGGTGTGTTGGAAGTGTTGGCATAGCCCAGTGCGGCAGGGACCGATGAGTCAGGAACAGGTACAATGATATCTGCTTCGACGGGATGTTCACGTGCGAGTTCGCGCCCAAGGGCTTCGCGCACCGTGTAGACATAGCGGTTATTCAACTTGCTGGTTGCGTCAGAGAAGTAGATATACTCGAAGACACATAGCGTTTGGCGTGGCAACTTGACTAGTATTTCGGAGTGCATGCCATGCTCATCAATGGTGATAAGCTCTCCTGGCTCGACCTTGCGTACAAAGTCGCCACCGATACGGTCAATTGCGCACGACTCAGACGCGACAATCCAATTTTCGCCAATCTTACCGATGCACAGGGGACGCATGCCCCACGGGTCACGCATGGCATACAGTTTGCCCTCGGCAAGAATAACAAGACTGTAAGAACCGCGTAACTGTGGAAAGGTGGCGATCATACGCTCACGTAACGTCTGACCCTCTGAACGCATTAGTAGTAGGGCAATCGCCTCACTATCAGTTGTCGAGGCCAGTGTCTCCTGTGGAAATTGTGCACGCAGATCATCGCCATTGACAAGATTACCATTGTGAGCTACCGCGATAGCTTCATAGACACCATGATGCGCACCCACTACAAACGGGCCTGCGTTCTCAACGCAACTTGAGCCGGTGGTTGAATAGCGGACATGTCCGATGCCGCAACAAGAAACGGGTAAGCTCATACCAGAGTCGTTGAACACGTCGCGGACCTTTCCCATACCGACGCGGTGCGCAATCTGCCCATCGCTATCGTATACCGCCATCCCCGCGCTCTCCTGACCACGATGCTGCAATGCGGTAAGTGCTAACGTAATATAGCGTCGCACATCAATACTACTCTCGCCCTTCGTATAGATACCTACAACTCCACATGCATCGTGTAGTCGCTCCATGCTCGTCTCCTCTCTCCTTGTAAAATTATGTTTTGCAATAGCACTCCTGTACGGGTCTGGGGGTGGAACACCCCCATATGGGGAGGCCGGGGGGTGGTTATCCAGCCCGCGCAGCGGGGGTGG
>CAXUIS010000193.1:8657-10410 GCA_964250915.1 uncultured Ktedonobacteraceae bacterium
TGCTTCCCCCACCCCCCGTTCTCTCAATTGGGGGGTGCTTACGCAGACCCGTACAGGAGTGCTATCATACATGTAATTTGCTCGTTAAATCCGCTACCAATGCGTAGCGGTCAGCGACGCCTTGCATCTGTTCGGGTGTGACATCCTGCATGTTGCGATAGACCTGCTTATCAAGCATGCGTGTTTTGTCACCATCGGGCCAGAGCCGCCAACTATCGTTATCAATCACGTCCGCGACCAGTAAGTTATTGTGTATGTCGCGTCCAAACTCAATTTTCAGGTCAACTAGTGTCACGTTGACGCTATTCCAGGCACGCTCAAGCGTTTCAAAGACTCTGCGTCCCTGATCAGCCATCCACTCAATCTCTTCCTTCGTGGCAAGACCCATGCTGATGATATCCTGCTCCCATATCTGTGGATCGTGGTTCGCATCGTCTTTTAGAAAGGTCTCGACCAGCACTGGCTCGAAACGTGTGCCCTCGCTTACCTCTGTGTGACGCTTGAGATAGGAACCAGTGGCAATACGCCGTTGTACTTGCTCAATCGGGAGCATCGTACACCGCTTTATGAGCAACGTCACGTCATTGATCTTTTGCACAAAGTGTGTCTCGATATCTTCCTCGTTCAACAGATGAAAGACGTTTGCTGTTGTAATCGTACTCCAACGCGCCTTACCCACCAGTTCGTTACGTCGTTCCCCATCTCCTGCTGTAATCTGGTCTTTATTGACCATATAGGCCAGTTCGCTATTCTCAGGATGGGCGTATATTCTCTTTGTCTTGCCCTCCGCAAGCAATGGTCCAAATGTTGGATTTTGTGTCATGTGTAATCTATCCTTTTCTCTGCTTAATAAACAACATTCCTGTACGGGTCTGCTTCAGCACACCCTGTTGGCATCGCACAATTGTGGGGCGCGAAAAGGGTGTGCTGAAGCAGACCCGTACAGGAGGTTAGCGCACTATCACACCCTCCCCATCTCGTACATAACCGACGGTGAGCAATTCTGGCAAGACACATCGTGCCTCTAATGCACTCTTGGGCGAGAGTGCAATCACCATACCCACACCCATATTGAGGGCGCGGTATTGCTCTGCTTTTGAAACGTTGCCTAGCTTCGCAAGCAAGGTGAAGAGCGGCGGCACGCTCCATTTATCTGTGTCAACAACCGCTTGCATACCAGTCGGTAGGATGCGTGAGATATTGCCTTCAAAGCCGCCGCCGGTGATATGTGCCATGCCTTTGATCACACGTCCTCTATCCGCTAAATATGCACGTAACGTCGTGATCTCACGCAAGTAGCAACGATGTGGTCGTAACAGCGCGTCAACGAGTGGTTCACCCAATTCTGGAAACATGGTCTGCAAATCGTAGAATGCGAAGACGCGGCGAGCGAGCGAATAGCCGTTGGTGTGCAAACCACTTGAAGGCAAACCGAGCAGTACATCGCCAGCAGTGATCGCTGCACCTGTAATCGCGTCTTCCTGTTCAAGTGTGCCAACAATCGTGCCCGCGAGGTCAAACGCTCCTGGTAGGTACACATCGGGCATCTCAGCTGTTTCACCGCCGAGCAATGCACATCCGACCTCCTGACACGCGGCTGCAACGCCTCGTACAATTGTTGCCGCCTGCACGGGGTCCAGCTTGCTCATCGCCAGATAATCCATAAAGAAAAGCGGCTTCGCGCCCTGCGTCAGCATGTCGTTGACGGAATGATTGACGATATCATAGCCGATGGTGTCGAAGCGTTGTGCCT
>CAXUIS010000194.1:0-10257 GCA_964250915.1 uncultured Ktedonobacteraceae bacterium
GGTTGCACCGAAGCAATGTTGCTGTTGTAATCAGTGATTTGCCAGTTGCCTCCGTCGTCTTGTTGTAGAGTAACGTGAATTTGATAGGGTTTCGACATTTTTTCTCTATTGAGCGTGTAGACATAATTCAAGCTACTGCCTTGCGCGGTTGTGTTGTTGTCCATGCGCGTATCCCCTGTTACTCCTCCATAACATGTGTCCTCTTGTTGCGCTTCCTGCGTAAACTGACTCTGTGAATTTTGGTTTGTGATTGTCGTGCTCAAATCTCCATAAGCACGGTCATAGGTATGGTGCATAAGAGAATTTACAAAATCATCAGCCTTCGCCGCAGCCGCTGGAACACCACTCGTCGCAGTAGGAGTAGTGTTGCGCGTCGTGAAATAGTGATACAGTGCAAAACTTCCAGCACATAATCCTAAACCGAGCAAGAGCAACAAAACTAAGGACACCATAACTCCACGACGCACAACCTGACCCGTTTTCTTGATGATGGATGTTGTGGTTGAAGTTCTTATAGGAGGAAATGCTTGCAGCATTGACGACTGCCCAGTAGTAGGATAAGTCTTCTCAATAGGTGCATTCGGTGATGCTGCCACAACAGGAGGTGCCTGTGTTGGTTGAGATGGTAACAAGATGGACTGTCTTGGTGCAGCAGGTGGTATGTCAGATGAAGCGAACGCCGACGGTGTTTGATAGGCTAATTCAAGGGCCTGCGCAAAATCTTGTACGCGTGGAAAGCGTTGGTGATAGTCTTTGGAAAGTCCTCTACGCACGACTTGCTCGACTGCGGCAGGAACACGTACTCCATGCTCCTCAAATGGTGGAGGTGGAGCGGAAAGATGCTGCGTGACGAGTTCGATATAGGAACCACGAAAGAGTTTTGCTCCACAGAGCCATTCATAGACAACAGCTGCTAGCGCGTATTGGTCGCTCGCAGGGCGTGCTTTGCCCTGTATTTGTTCCGGTGCCATGTAGGACATAGTGCCAATCACAACATCCTCGGTTGACTGATTACGCGAACTTTGCGCGACGAGCGCAATGCCAAAGTCGCTCAGCAGAACTTCGTTTTGATGACTAAGCAGCATATTGCCTGGCTTGACATCACGATGTATCAGCTTCTGATCATGTGCGTACTGCAACGCTGAGGCAATCTGTTTGACGTAGGAAACGACGGTTGCGGAAGGTAGACGTGTCCCTTTAGGATGCCTTTCACGCAATGAGCCATTTGGTGCATAATCCATGACAAGAAATGGCCTATTATCTTCAACATCAAAGTCCAGCACGCGCACGATATGAGGATGAATCAGGTGGGCAATGGTGAGCGACTCATTGCGAAACGCTTCGATGCCCTCTTCGTCCAGTTGCGTGTGCAAGAGTTTGATAGCTGCCTGTGTATTGAGATAGACATGTGACCCAAGATAGACATCTGCGAAGCCACCATGTCCTAGTAAACGGTCAAGATGATAATTGCCAATTTGTTGTCCTACGTTGTTCACAGTATCAGTCATATGTCAGCCACTTTCCAGGTTTGGAACGATCTATACCGATGCAGAATTGTTGTAGAATAAAACCGTGAAATCTCATCAAAGCTATAAGAAAGAGATAGATGTATAAAAATGTTCCCTATATAGTAAACGTTGCACAGAAAATATCGCTTCAAATTTAGCCCTACAGTAAGGGGCAAGATTGCAGTGAGGTATAGTTTGCTCCTGCCCTCGAAAGCTCGCTTTTCATGACATCAATATGTTGTACAGGATATATTTCCGTTGAGGTAATACCTGCTTGCTTCCCTTCGAGAAGTTGTTGTAAACGTTGTTGCTCAGAAGGAGATAAAGGAGCTTTGGCACGTGCAAGTGTGAGATGTGGTGAGAAGGGACGTTTATCTAACTCGAAGCCTCGTTGTTCCAATTGTTGATGAAGGATATATTGTAGCCTGTTGAGCATGCCAGAAGGTTCGTCAATACCCATCCAAAGAACACGCGGATGACGCACTGTACCAAAAATTCCGAGGTGCGTTAGCTGATAGTGAAACGCCCTTACCTGCTGCGCTGCAACCTCTGCGGCTTGCGTAGCATCAGCAAGTTGGGCATCATCTAGCTCGCCCAGAAAGGCGAGTGTGAGATGAATACCCTTCGGATTCACCCAGCGTATATTAGGCAAAAGCTGTGTTCCGTTGTGGATGACCTGCTCCAGGTGGCGTTGCAGGTTTTCGTTCATTTCTAATGCTATGAATGTTCGTGTCAAGAAATTACCTCACTAGTTATGGATTACATTCTACCTGCGCAATCAATGGGTAGGGCGCAATCAATTGCGCCCCTACAGCCATGTTCATGTATGCATCAACACTCTACTTGTATCATACTCTGCCGTATCCCAAATCCAGCACATCAGATAACACCTTAAGGAAGCATGTGCATTAATTGATGTAAAGCCAAGATAGAAGATACAATAGGAAGCATCGGGTCCCTTTGCCGACGAGAAGTATTTGGAAAGGAATCATGCTGTATGGCAACAATGCACGGAGTTGTGTTACCTGGAGATCGTCGTCTTGAGACGAAAGAGTTTGCGGTACCTGAGCCGGGGCATGGGCAGGTGGTGCTACGGATGAAGGCATCCTCACTATGCGGGAGCGATCTGCGAGCGATTTATAGGCCACACGATCAAGGGACGGGACCAGAGGCGTATCGTGGAGTGATTGCAGGTCATGAGCCATGTGGCATTATCGAACAAGTGGGCACGGATGTGCGACGGTTCAAGGTCGGTGATAGAGTTATCGTGTATCATATCGCGGGCTGTGGATTGTGTCGGGAGTGTCGAAGCGGTTGGATGATTAACTGCACATCGCCGGAACGCGCGGCATATGGTTGGCAACGAGCAGGAGGACATGCAGAATTTTTGCTCGCCGACGAGTATACGCTGGTAGCGTTGCCCGATGAACTGACGTATCTGGACGGCTCGATGGTGGCATGCGGTGTTGGTACGGCGTATGCGGCGTGTTGTCGCGCATCCGTATCGGGACGTGATACAGTGCTGATTACGGGGCTTGGGCCTGTAGGATTAGGGGCAGCGTTGTTATGTCAGGCAATGGGGGCACAAGTAGTTGGTGTCGAGTATGTGGCTGAACGCCGTGAGCTAGCACAGAAATTGGGGATTACAGACGTTGTAGGACCCGTTGATGGCGTCGATATGAAGACAGCGTTGTACGAGAAAACACAGGGGCTAGGCTTTGAGGTTGCGATTGACTGTTCTGGCAATGCAGATGCGCGTCATTTATGCCTGGATGTTGCACGTGAATGGGGACGTGTTGTCTTTGTCGGCGAAGGTGGAACAGTTTCGTTTGCGCCGAGTCCATTACTTATCCACAAGCAATTGACCCTGTACGGTTCCTGGGTATGTAGTCTACCACAGATGGAAGAACTTGTGGAACATCTTGTGCGTTGGGGATTGCATCCAGATGTCATGGTTACGGACCGCTTTACGTTAGCGCAAGCAAAAGAAGCGTATGAACTCTTTGATAGTGGTCAAACGGGCAAAGTCGCGCTTGTGTGGGAATAGTTGTTTTCTCCAAAGCTTACTTTTTTATAGTATACTGTTGATGAGAGCGATGCCACAATGCATTGTGATAAGTAGGACTATTTCAAGATTGCTAAGAGAGCATATGGCGCCAGGGCACCCGCAAGGGGATGCCCCTCCCATACACGAAGATGTGTACGATTACGCTATATGGGAGGGGCATCCCCTTGCGGGTGCCCTGGTTTCATTTGAAAAGTCCTAATAGTCAACAGGAGAAACATATATGCGTTTAGGATTACAGGTTCCTAACTTTACGTGGTCAAATGGGCAGAGCAACCTTGGTGATACATTTGGCTTGATTGCACAGCGTGCGGAACGTGCTGGTATCTATAGCTTCTGGGTCATGGACCACTTCTTCCAGATTCGTAATGTTGGACCAGCCGAGAACGAGATGCTTGAGGGATGGAGCGCACTGGCCTTTGCCGCCGGGCACACAAACCGTATCAAGCTAGGCACGATGGTAACAGGCGTTACCTACCGCTATCCGGGTCTACTTGTCAAGACGGCAACAACGCTCGATGTACTATCACATGGACGTGCCTATTTAGGTATTGGCGCAGCATGGAATGAGGAAGAGCACGCTGGTTTAGGCGTACCCTTTCCACCAACAGCAGAACGCTTCGAGCGACTAGAAGAGACGCTACAAATCGCGCACCAAATGTGGTCAGGTGAGGCAAAACCCTATGAAGGCAAGCACTATCAGCTTGCCCGTACCCTTAACTCGCCACAGGCAGTACAGAAACCACATCCACCCATTCTGATTGGTGGTACAGGTGAGAAGAAAACGTTGCGCTTTGTAGCACAGTATGGCGATGCCTGTAACCTCTTTGCGCGTTTAGGTAAAGACGAATTGAAGCGTAAGCTTGAGGTATTACAGGGCCATTGTCAAGCAGTGGGACGCCCCTACGAGCAAATCGAGAAGACCACACTGGATGTCTTAACCATTACTCGTGATGGTAGCAATGGTAGTATGACGCCAGCAGCAGCGATAGACTACTTTGGAGGTCTCGCGGAACTTGGTATCGACCATGCCCTATTCAGCATGCCGAATGTTGAAAATATCGACGCCTTTGATGTCCTGGCAACGGATATTATTCCTGAAGTCGAGAAAATCAAACCCGCAGGCCGTTAATATTGGGTGTGCTAAAGCAGACCCGTACAGAAATACATAACCCTGTAGGGGTCTAATTCTATTACTACACCCTGTTGGCAATACACAACGTTTACCGTTGCGGATGTCCTACTAACATTGTGGTATGCTCACAAGGTGTAATAGAATTAGACTCCTACAGTTGACATTCTTCAAAACAAAAAGCAACTATTGTGTCATGCAATGCGTTTTACCTGTGTGAACAAAAAAGAAAAAGGCGTAGGAACGCAGCATATGATGAATGCAATGCTCTTTTGCGAAGAATGCGGGGCCGCCAATTCTGGTCAGCTACCTTATTGTTTTGCCTGTCATACGCCACTTGCTCCACCGCCCTCTGCTCCCGCTATATCGGATGTCGCTGCAACGTTTACACAGGTTCCAGTTGGTAATAGCAAGGTTGCTTATCAGCTTGCCGAACCCGAAGAAACACGACATCCCGTAGGGCCATTGCCACCAGGATTTGTGCTGAACAAACGTTATAAGATTATAAAGCAGATTGGACAAGGCGGCTTCGGTATCGTCTATAAAGCACATGATAAAAAACGCTTCAACAAGCTCGTCGCGGTCAAACAAATTAATCTCGATAATCTCTCGCCTCGTGACATCATTCAAGCCACTGACTCATATAACCGCGAGGTAAAACTACAATCGGTACTGCATCATAAATATATTCCTACTGTTTATCAGCATTTTACAGACCCTAAACATTGGTATCTCATCATGAAATTTGTAAAGGGCGAGACACTAGAAGAGTACCTTCAACGTGTCCCTGCTGGAAAACTACCAGAGCGTGAGGTTCTGCGTATAGGAATACAGTTGTGCAAAGTGCTTGACTACCTGCATACAAAACATGGCATTATCTTCCGCGATGTGAAACCTGCCAATATTATGCGTACACCACAAGGACATCTCTATCTCATCGACTTCGGCATCGCCAGAGAGTATGTTAAAGGGAAGGGCAAAGACACAATACCCCTCGGCTCCCCTGGCTATGCCGCGCCTGAGCAGTATGGCATCAGTCAAACATCGCCGCAGACAGATATCTATGGTCTCGGTGCAACACTCCTCACATTGCTAACAGGTACAGACCTTTCGGATGACACAACGACAGGAGCACAGCCACCTCCGCTATCACAGAAAATACAATCCCTGCTCGACTCAATGCTTGAGCGCGAGGTCTATAAGCGTCCTGCGACAATGGAGGCTGTGCAAGCACATTTACTCAGATTGAAGTATGGCTTTGGGGGAAGATTTTTATATAACAATATGCGCTCCATTATCATAGGTACACTTACTGGTGCTATACCTTATCTATTATACATAAGTGTTTTTCTTGCACAGATACAACCGACACTAGGCTTCTTAAGATTCGTTTCCCATACTTCATCACTTGTTGGTGTCGCTATATTTGCTACAGGACTCATATTAGTGGCAGAACCTAAGCGACAGCTTATCGGCGCGTGTATTCTCATAACTATGATAATTTGTGCTGTCATATTTACACTAGGGCATGTCTGGCCTCAGTGGTATTTTGGATAACTATAAGGGGGTGATTGTGACGCTTAACATATTTGAACAATTCCGCAGTATCGCTCGTAGTCACACGGAAGAGATTGCGACACTGGCACAACATATTTGTGAGGTACCTGCGCCAACTGGAGAGGAGGGTAAACGAGCGGAATTTGTGGCTTCACTATGGCGTGAACGTGGCTATACACCCGAAATTGACGCTATGAGCAACGTATATGTACGTCGTGGAAAACATAGTATCGGTCCCGTTTTGATGTTACTTGCCCATATAGATACCGTTTTTCCTGCGACAACACCTATTCAGGTTACGCGAAATGGCGATGTCATGCGCGGTCCCAGTATCGGTGATAATAGCTTGAGTGTTGCTGCTATGATAAGTATCTTTACGCTGCTGGATGAACTGGGTATCGAGACAGACACCGACATTCTCGCAGTTGCTAATGTAGGTGAAGAGGGTCTGGGAAATTTGCGTGGCGCACGAGCAGCCGTTGAACGCTATCGCAACAATGTAGGGGCGGTAATCGCCATTGATGGACGACTTGGTGTTATTGTTAACACTGCGGTTGGTTCACAACGTTGGCGTATTACGGTACGTGGTCCTGGAGGACACTCGTTTGGCTCGTTTGGACAACCAAGCGCGATTCATGGTTTGGGGCGAATTATTGCGTCTATCGCTGACCTTGATGTGCCAAAGACACCGAAGACAACTTTCAATGTTGGACTCATCGAGGGTGGTACCAGCGTCAACACGATTGCACCGCGTGCATCAGCAATTATTGACCTTCGTTCAACCGATATAACCATGCTTCATCAGCTTGCGGATAGAGTACGTATTCTTGTGGAGCAAAAGGTAGGGCAGGGCTTGCAAACAGAGATCGAGGTGCTTGGTGAACGTCCCGCGGGAGCGCGCAGTCAAACAGACCCACTTGTGCAGTTAGCCGCTACAACGCTGCACTGGTTGGGTATCGAACCAAGCTATGCAGCATCGAGTACAGACGCGAATATTCCGATTAGCCTGAACATTCCTGCTCTTTGTATTGGTGTCACCTATGCTGGTCGTGCACACACGCTAGAGGAGTATATTCAGGTTCCACCTATCGCAGACGGAATGGCACAGTTGCTACGCCTCACTGTCGAGGCATGTACGTTGATTAGGTCTTGAGAAAGGAGTGTTGTCGTGGTCACATTCGAGCAAAAACACACTGTATATGATGATAAGCACAAAGCGCTCAACCAGCCACCACCGCTTGTGAATTATAATCTGTTCTCACAAGATACAGCACTTGTCGAGAGCATCAAACACGAAGGCGCGGCATGGGCAGAGACGCAGCTTACAGAGATAGGGGAACTTTCAGGCAAAGAAGAGATCATTCGTTGGGGCTTCGATGCAAACGAGAATCCACCCGTATTGCACACGCATGATCGCTATGGAAATCGTATTGACGAGGTACATTTTCATCCCGCATGGCATGCACTACTCACTACGGCAGTCGAACATGGCCTACACGCATCACCGTGGCGAAATCCCCAACAAGGAGCGCATGTAGCACGCGCCGCAGCTTTTTATATCTTTTCTCAAGTAGAAAGCGGACATGGCTGTCCAATCTCAATGACCTATGCCTCCATTCCCGCACTGCGTACACAACCAGAGATTGCGACAGTATGGGAACCTCGACTGACATCGCTGCAATATGATTCAGGTCTGCGAACTGCAACAAGCAAGCAAGGCGTACTTTGTGGTATGGGCATGACCGAGAAACAAGGAGGCTCGGATGTGAGGGCAAACATTACTACCGCAACGCCAATGAGTAGCGGTGGTCCAGGTGCTGAGTATTTGCTTACTGGGCATAAGTGGTTTTGTTCTGCCCCTATGTGCGATGTATTCTTAGTACTAGCACAAGCACCACGTGGTCTCTCTTGCTTCTTACTGCCACGCGTTCTACCAGATGGTACACGCAACAATTTCTTTATTCAACGCTTGAAAGACAAACTGGGCAATCGCTCTAATGCCTCAAGTGAAATTGAGTTGGACGCGACGTGGGCACTTCTGATAGGTGAAGAGGGACGCGGCATACAGACAATTATCGAAATGGTAAATTATACGCGTCTTGACTGTGTGCTTGGCTCAGCCTCTTTAATGAGACAAGCAGTTGCACAAGCATTGCATCATGCAACCTATCGGCATGTCTTTGGACAGGCACTTATCGATCAACCACTGATGCGTAACGTTCTTGCAGACCTCGCTATCGAGTCCGAAGCCGCTACAACGCTCGCATTGCGACTCGCACATGCGTGTGATAATGCGGCGACAAACGAGCATGAAGCACTTTTCAAACGCTTGGGTACAGCAATCGCGAAGTATTGGGTTTCTAAGCGTGCACCTGTTCACACGGCAGAGGCATTGGAATGTCTGGGCGGCAATGGGTATGTAGAGGAGAGCATCATGCCTCGACTCTACCGCGAGGCTCCATTAAACTCGATTTGGGAGGGGTCGGGCAACGTCAATTGTCTGGATGTGTTACGTGCGATGCGGAAAGAGCCGCGTGGAGTTGAGGCGTTCTTCGCGGAAGTCACACTGTCTAGTCAAAGCAATTCGCACTTACAAAGAGCAATTGATAAGCTCCATTCCGAACTTCAAGATGTCACGAATGTAGCATATCGGGCACGATATATTGTGGAACAGATGGCACTTGTCTTGCAAGGAGCATTATTGCTAAGAGACGGACCTACAGCAATTGCCGAAGCATTCTGTACATCTCGTTTAAGTGGAGATTGGGGTAGAGCATTTGGAACGCTTCCTACGAATGTGGATGTGAGCACAATTATTGAACGTGCAAGACCTGTTTTAGCGTAAAAATAGGGTGTGCTAAAGCAGACCCGTACAGGAATGTACGACTCCTGTACGGGTCTGCTTTAGCACACCCAAAACACGTACTATTTCAACGCATAGGCAGTGATATTTCCGTTATTGTCGGGTACAAAGACCTGACCATTGACGACGATGGGACTCTGCCAGTGCAAACCACCGATTGAACCGCCAGCCGAAGTTTGTGAGCTACTCCAAAGGACATTTCCTGTCGTTGGGTCCGTTGCGCGTAGAACGTTGCTACCCTGGATGTAGAGCACACCATTAGCCATAAATGGAGAACTACCACTATTGCCATTCTGATAGGCGATTTGCAGCGAACTATTTCCATTAGCATCAGTCACAATCTTAAAGGCTGAGAAGCCTGCGAAGTTTGCGACAAAGACCCATGTGGTATTGTTCGCATCAGTCCAAGCAACTGGATGCGTATCAACATCGCTTCCTTGCGGCAGACCAATAGCCTGCAACTCACCACCAACGTTATTAGGACCGCCTTTACCAGACAAATTCTGACGATTAATCAGACGTAGTGTATTGTCCTTACCAGCCTGAACGAACATATAAGGCGTTTTGCTATTGGCCTGTTTCGGCAACATCACAGGTGCGGCACTAGCCAAGTCCTGGTCGTTTGCTTGCAACTGAGCAAAGTTGGCAGGAGTGTATGTATCAACTATTTTGGTGAGATCAGGTGCTAACTCGATTACCGTATCGCCATAGTTATGTCCACCATTGTTTGCGTCAAATGTTCCGTTGCCTGTACTGACAAACACGTTGCCTGTCACTGGATCGACTACAGCACCGCCACGCGCCCAGATACCAGATTGCACCTGCTGACATGTGGTTGGCCCTAGTAGTTGTGGAATATTCGCGCATAGTGAGTTGAAGACTGTCACTCTACCAGAGGCAAGATTGATAGCAACAACATGACCTTCATAATGACCACCATCACCGGGATAGCCGCTTGTCACCATGTATAGATAGCCATTACCGACATTGATCGAGGAAGAACCCTTCTCTACATTTGGCATCAGCGTAATTGTGACAGGCCAACCACCTGCTGTGGTTTCGGCACCTGTGCCAACAGCATACTTGTGTATTTTGCCATCTACTCCATAGCCATAGACGAACTGACCATTTG
>CAXUIS010000195.1:0-6350 GCA_964250915.1 uncultured Ktedonobacteraceae bacterium
GAAAGAGCGGTTTGGAAGGTCTGCATATCCTGTTGCGCCTGCACCTGAAATTGCTGCGTTATGGAGGTAATGATTCCATTTACTTGTGAAAAGAGCGTATGATAGCGTTGTGTCAGATTGTGATAATAGTTTGTAGCGGACTGACGAGAAATGAGTACGAAAGGTGTATATGAATTACTTGCTTGCTGTTCCTGTGTTAGTGTAGCTCTTAAAGAGGCATCAGGTACACCAAGAGCACGGGCATGATGAATAAGTGTATCGAGTTGCGCTTTGCTCTGATTTGCCTGTCGTTGAGCATTCGTATCGTTATTCTGATTCATTACTCCGATGAGTAGAGTCGCAAGAATAAGTACAAGGCCAATGCTACAGCCCACTTTTACGAGAAGCGTGTTTTTTGTAGACTTTTGCGCAACGCTCTGTCTCTTTTGATACTTTTCAGGTGGTGCTTCTTGCAAAGTAGGCTTGATGGCTTCCTGAGTTGCCTGTTCTAGTATTGCCTTTAAATAGAGCTTTTGTGGTGAGGAGAGTCGTATCGTCGCGTCGCTCTCTTGCTCCTGATCTTCCTTGTTCGGACGGTACTTTACCGTCTTTGTATCGTCTACTACATCCATGTTCGCACCGCAACGGGGGCAAAAACGTTGTGTATCAGCGGTTGCGGATGCTCCACACACGCTGCAAAAACGTTGTGTTAAGACAACGGTCATAGCTTCTCTCCTTTCCCATATTTGCCTTTTCCCTCTCTGTGTCCTCAGCAAGCATGTACTTGACAGAGAACATAGAGAGGAAAAGAGGACTCACTAATTAACCATTGCCTACGACAGTGCCAGCACTCATAGAGAACGGTTTCAACTGCTCCACACCCGCGCCGGATGTAGGTGTCTGCTGGTAGGTATAGCTGTTGCCAGACATTGGGCTAAGGTAGCCAGCTTTCTGCACCAATGCAGGTGCAGCACCAACCGATGTGACCAACACGGGCGTAAAGGCCCAGTTGTCGGCTGGTACAAGACCACCAATAGCACGACCCAATGCACGGTGTTCTGACTCAATGGTGGCAATCTGTCCAGCGATTTGTGCAAGGTCGGGGCGTCCCAACTGTGCAAATTCCATGATCGCTGCCAAGTATGCCGAGTCAAACACGCCTTCTAATTGCTGCTGTGTCGCAATAAAGGTCTTCAAATCGGTAAACGTTTGTGGACCTTGTGGAAAACTGAATGTGTCAGCAAGCGACTTACCACCATTAGCAGCAAGGAATTGCTGATGAATTTGCTCCTCAACAAGTGCTGCTTTGAGATATGCAAGGTTGTCACCTGTAATACCCAACTTATCAGCATTCGCAACGCCATTTGTGTAGAACGTCACGGCTAACTGCTCGGCAGTACGGGCAACAGTCAAGATGTCTACAATAGAGTCCGCGGTTTGTTGCGATAATTTGTAAACTTGTTGACTCTGTTGAGCACTTGTCTGACTATCAGGACGTGCGTATCTTGCATAAGCAGGGCTAACCGATAAGATGCCTGCACCCGCGACGGCGACACCTGCTGCTCCTGCTGCTCCCTTGAGTAACATTCTACGTGAGCGACGCGCCATAAACGATGACGACGATTGAGTGGGGGAAGTATGTTTGGAAACTTCGTCCGGTGTATTCAAGATGAGTTTTTCCTTTTGTCTTTAAACAGGCTCTCGTATACTCGAAAACAGAATGTATGCCGTTAGCCGTTATTACAATACTCTTGTAGCAAATGCCTACGTAGGATTTGTTAGGAAGCGAAATATCCAAGCGCAATTTGCAGAAGGAACTTCGCCGACGCGTTCAACAAAGTTCGTTACAGTGGGCGCGTATGCGATTTGGAACTACGACTTCTTGCTTATTACTACGTCATCTTGATATACTTTGGATCACTCTATTTCTCATCATAATTATGTATGGATGAAAAACCACAAGGATGCGCTGTCAGGTTACAACTTGACAGCGCATCCTTGTGGTTTTTCATCCGAAGATGTTTTTACACCCGCTCGATAATCGTGGCGATGCCTTGACCAACACCGATACACATGGTCGCTAGTCCGTAGCGTCCATCACGTCGCTCTAGTTCATGCAATAGGGTTGTGACGATGCGCGCACCACTACAGCCGAGGGGATGACCGAGGGCAATAGCACCACCGTTGACGTTCAGTTTCTCCATGTCGATCTCTAGTTCGCGAGCGCACTGCAATGTTTGTGACGCGAATGCTTCGTTGAGTTCGATCAGGTCCATATCAGAGATACTGAGGCCCGCACGTTGCAAAACCTTTCGTGTAGCAAAGATGGGACCGAGACCCATATAGGCTGGATCAACACCTGCGACTGCTGATGCAACAATACGTGCGCGAGGTCGTAAGCCGAGACGTTGCGCTTGACTTCGGGCCATTAAGACAAGGGCAGCCGCGCCATCGTTAATGCCTGCCGAGTTGCCTGCCGTGACACTACCACCCTCTTTACGAAAGACAGGCTTGAGGGCTGCAAGCTTTTCGAGCGAGGTATCAGCGCGGGGATGCTCATCCAGCGCAACGATTGTTGCCTCACTACCCTTCTTGTGTGGCAAAGTCACCGGTATAATTTCTACAGCGAAACGACCAGATTGCTGGGCAGCAACAGCTTTCTGCTGGCTACGTAACGCATACTCATCCTGCTCTTCCCGTGTTATATGGTAGCGTTCCGCGACATTTTCAGCCGTCTCACCCATACTGTAGGGATGGTGCAACGCCGAAAGTTTGGGGTTGATAAAACGCCAGCCGAGCGTGGTGTCTTGCAGATTCATGTTACGCCCAAATGGTGTGTCGCTTTTGCCCAGCACAAATGGCGCACGTGTCATACTCTCTACGCCACCCGCAATAAAGGTATCACCTGCACTGGTTTGAATAGCTTGTGCCGCGCTATTAATAGCTTGTAAACCTGAGCCACACAAACGGTTAACGGTTTGTCCCGCAACTTCTACAGGCAAACCCGCTAGAAGCAGGGCCATACGTGCCACGTCACGATTATCCTCGCCAGCCTGATTCGCACAACCAAGAATAACATCTTCCACACTACGGGGGTCGATATTCGCACGTCGAACCGCTTCGCCAATGACAAGTGCAGCGAGGTCGTCAGGGCGTACATCCTTGAGGCTTCCTGCATAACGCCCTATAGGTGTACGCACGGCGGAGAGGATAACTGCATCTTCTTGTGACATGAATGTGAACCTTTCTCATTTGGCTTCTCAAGCCATTTTACTTGGATAAGAGAAGCTATAAACCATATAACGAACATGAAGACTTCCGCTCTCAAAAGTAATATCACTCCACCTCGATGCTGTCAACTCTCTACATCCAAAACCCATTGACTTTCATGCTTCTGCCTGCTATGCTGACGTTTAAATAAAAAGTATTCATGTAATAAGGACGAGAAGAGATGGAGCAGCCACAGACTTGGCGCGAATTCCTCGGACAACACCTTAGCGATCCTCAAGAACGACAAAGGATTGCTGACGCGATAGGCGTCAATCCTATCACGTTGATACGTTGGAGCAATGATGAATCAAAACCACGTCTAAAAAGTCTACAACGGTTACTAGCTATTCTTCCTCAGCATCATGATCTTTTGCAACGTCTAATAGAGGAAGAGTTCAAAGATTTCTCGTCTCTTGTCAATCAGGAGACACACAAGCAGACCTCCCTGTCTATTCCTCCCGAACTCTTTGCTCGTGTCCTTCATACTGTTACAACGCTTCCAAAGAGTCTTCTTTTCTCTTCAATCAGTGATCTTATCTTGCAGCAAGCTATCAATCAATTAGACCCTCAACGTCTAGGTTTGGCAGTCATCATCGCCTGTTGCATGCCGCCTTCTGTGAATGGGAAGGTACAAAGTTTGCGTGAGAGAGTAGGTCGTGGGACACCACCGTGGGCTAGTTCATTAGAGCAGCAAGGACTTTTGTTGGGTGCAGAGTCATTAGCCGGACATGTTGTAAGTTTCTGTCGTATTGAGTCGAATTTACGTCTGAAAGATGATTCAGGCACTGCTCCTGGCTATCGAGGACCGTGGGAGGAAAGTGCGACTGCTATTCCCATTCTACATCTTGGAAAGATCGCGGGCAGCCTCTTGGTTTCAAGTTCTCAGCCTGATTACTTCACGTCAGAGAGATGTGCCCTGATTGGGCAATATGCCGAACTTCTCTTCGTCGTCTTTGACCCAGAAGACTTCTATGAACCAGCACAAATTGAACTAAAAGTTATGCCGTCGCCTGACATACAGTTTCCACATTTTGCAACATTTCGAGAGCAATTAATGCAGACAATGAGACAGGCGCAAAAAGATCAACAACCGATGACGCTTGTCCAAGCAGAGCAAGTGGTCTGGCGCCAGATCGAACAGGACTTGCTACAACAACTCTCTTCCAGCATCTCATAAATAGAATAGGTGAATTTTAAAAAGGAGTTTTAGCGTGTCTGACCTACAGGATAATACCTATGTGATTGATAGTGAGAGCGGTGCAGAGATGGCACGGTTGACAGATCAAGACCGTCTTATGACGGGAGCGATGAGAACATTGTTGCCGCACCCTCTTGCTCTCTCAACTGCCTCACGTGTCCTGGATGTGGCATGCGGTCCAGGAGGATGGGCTACGGATGTGGCGTTTCAGTATCCAGAGATAGATGTTACAGGCATTGATATCAGTCAAACGATGATTCAGTATGCGAATGCTCAAGCGAAGGTTCGAGAGTTAGAAAATCTCAACTTCCTTGTGATGGATATTCTGCAACCGCTTGCGTTTCCTGATAGCTCCTTTGATGTTGTTAATGCGCGCTTCATGATTTCATTTATGCATAAAGAGGTGTGGCCTCATGTCATTAGCGAGTTCATGCGTGTTCTGCGTCCTGGTGGGATAATTACGTTAACAGAAGTGGATGATTGGGGCATTTCAACAAGTGCTGCTTTAGAGCGATTGAAACGCCTATTTTATCGTGCCTTTTACGTCGATGGACGATGCTTTGAACCAGATGGACGACATTTCGGTATCACTCCGATGCTTGGACAGTTCCTGCAAAATGCAGGGTGTCAGCATATCTCTGAACAAGCATTCGTTCTGAACTCCTCACGAGGCATGAAGGCATATGAGAGTAATTATAAGAATTTTCAATACCTTCTGAAATTAGTGCAACCGTTTGCGATCAAAATGAAAGTGGCAACTCAGGAAGAGTTAGATATGTTGTATGAACAAGCTCTTTTGGAAATGCTGTCTCACGAGTTTCGTGCCCTCTGGTACTTTTTCAGCGCGTGGGGAGAGAAACCCAGATCTTAGTTCTGTTTAGGCTTATGCTACACTTGTTCTAACCTTGTGAAGAGATTGTGTAGTAAATAGATAAAGAACATCTATACTCTCTGTAAAGGATGTAGACGTTCTTTATCTATTTGTAGAATTTACCTTCCTTGAAAGTCCGCTTTGCGCTTCTCAATAAAGGCTCGCATCCCTTCGCGCATATCTTCAGTCGAAAATAACAGGAAGAAGTTTTTGCGCTCGATATCAAGCCCTTCCTCTAAAGGTGTCTCGAACGCTGCCAGTACTGCGTCTTTGCCTAAACGTACCGCGACGGGTGCTTGTTCCGCGACCTTTTGGGCAAGCTTAAGTGCCTCGTTCAGATGCTCACCCTTTGGCACAACACGGTTAACAAGGTTATGCTCAAACATCTCTTGTGCGCTGATTTGCGCGCCCGTCAAAACCATTTCCATCGTGCGATATTTGCCGAGCGTACGTGCAAGACGCTGCGTACCTCCTGCACCCGGAATGACACCAATTAGGATTTCGGGTTGCCCAAAACGTGCATTTTCTGACGCAACAATCATATCGCAATGCATCGCCAGTTCACAGCCGCCACCGAGAGCATAGCCTCCAACGGCTGCGATAAGGGGAGTATGAATGCGACGGATACGACTCCACTCATCGAAACCACCAATCGCCATATCTATCGGCGTCTTATCGGACATCTCTTTAATATCGGCACCTGCCGCAAACGCCTTATCGCCTGCTCCCGTAATAACAATACAGCGTATCGCGTTGTCACGGTCAAATTCCTCTAACGCGTCTGCCAATTCTTTGACAAGCCCTGTACTAAGCGCGTTCAACTCTTTAGGACGGTTCAGGGTGACCACACCGACACGCTCTTGACGCTCCGTAAGAATATACTGATAGTCTGCCATAACTGCTTAAGCTCCTCACACTTCGTTGTAGATTCAGCCACAAATAGGTAGTTGTAGTATATCACTATACACAGAAGATGAGGATCGGGGGAGCGCCGGGGGGGGCCGGAGACCAGGTAGGGGTTTTTGGGATATG
>CAXUIS010000195.1:6360-10131 GCA_964250915.1 uncultured Ktedonobacteraceae bacterium
ATCCTCATCTTCTGTGTATAGCCCATTGCTCACTATCACTTCGTCCACACACCCTGTGGGTCACATTCGCGGATCACACGTAGCTCATCGTCGCTGGGTGGCACCGTTTCAGTGCAGTTGGGCGCGAGACGTAGAGGCCAACCTGTCTGCTCTTGCACCTGCTCGATAGTAGTACCCGGATGATACGATTGCAGCATAGCCTCGCCATTATCGGGATCGAACGTGAACACGGCGATGGTGGTAATCAGGGCTGACGGGCCACCGCGCGGTAAACCGACGCGTTTCCGCCATGCTACTCCTGCGGGTCCATGTTCATCAGGGTAGCCATAGCCGGGGCTTGTGATGAAGTCTACACGCTCGCGCAGTCTGTGCTTGTCGTGCGGCATGATGATAGCGAGACGATGGGAAAGCGATGCGATATCAGCACCACCACCACTGCCAGGAAGGCGTACTTTAGGAGCATACCAATCCCTACCAATTGTCGAGGTGTTAAGATTGCCATAGCGGTCAATTTCGGCTCCCCCAATAAAGCCAAGTTGTATCTCGCCTGCCGCCATCAAGCCCAATAGGTTCACGGTGCGCGTTGTCCATAATGCTTCAGCGATATTTGGCAGATCGCCCATTGTATACAGCAATTCAGCCGAAGGAGTATCGCGCATAATGCCGGTCTCGAACAAACCTACACAGTTCGGTGCATGAGTGCGTTTTGCCAGAGCAAAGGCCAGTAGAGGAAGGCGCATGCCCACGAAAACACGCTCGTTTTCCTGTATCTGTCGTGCGGCACATACCACCATCAATTCGCGTGGAGTATACTCTGTCACGTGTGTCATACTATCCTCCCTTCTAGTAACCATAATCAACAGGTGCCGCATAGCGATGTACTCGAATCCCCAAACCTTGCACACGTTCCATGCCTAATTGTTTGAGATAGTCGGTGCGTGTTGGCACCTGCTGTACCCATGTGGCAAGCCACTGCTGAAAGCCTTCTACCGTGCGCGTCTGTTCGTGATAGTTGTGGAAGAACGCGTGGTCACGGTTATAATAGCCCTGTACCATCGAAGGATGCGCTCCAAATGGCTCATGGACAACGGCGCGTACTTTGAATGAAGGACCAAGCACGCGATTCGGATCGCTCACAATCACAGATTTGGGCACAATCTCTTCCGCTATTACAAGCACGTCACGCGCCGCTAGCATAGCCTCTTCGCATACGCCAAGATTGCCCCACTGGTGAATATTGCCTTCTTCATCACTTCGTTGCACATGCAGAATCGTCACGTCGGGTCGAAGCGCAGGCACAAGCAAAAGTGGGGTGCCATCAAAGGGCGACACGTCCTGGCGAAAAGTGGGATTCTGGCGTGGAATGTCACTACCCAAAAGCGAACGTGTCGGAATATAGGGAGAGCCTAAGCTGGCTGCAAGTAGTGCCAGCCCTATAGTGTAGTTGCTGTGATCTTCCACTGTAATCGCATGAGGAATAGCCTTTTCGGTGGCACGTCGATAACAATGGCCCAGTCCTTCGCTCACATTTCCCAGCCATGCCGCCGTAATCTTTGTAACACAACCAGCACCAATCAGTAAATCAAATAGCACATCAGAAATTGGCCCAATCAGAGTTAAATCACGGCGTTGCTGCCTGATTAGCTCAAAGCCTGCCGCATAAGGAATCAGTGGTTCCAGAGCTAATCCTAAAGCAACTGAGGCTCCATCTGGCACATAACGAGCGATGGCCTCTGTCATAGAGGTAAGTTTACTCATACAGTGTGTGCTCCATATTTACGGTCAGCAGTGAACATGATAGGGGCAAGCCCTGTCACTACTCTACACGACAACGCAGATTCCCCCACGAAGCGGTAGGCAGTATAGTAGTGACAGGGCTTGCCCCTGTCATGCCTCACCTGCTTCCAACCATACATAGCCCCTATTGTATCATCTACCCTCTTATGTTTAGGGATTTGTAAGGTGGGGCATTGCCTCTGCAAGTGCGACATCAGGTGAGAGAACGACAATAGGCAATGTCGAACTATGTATCAAAGGGGATTTTGTATGAAGGTTTTACATGGCACAGAAGAAGATGTTGTTGCGACACCACCGGTGCCGCGCAAGCGAGAAGCTGGGCCAATCCGCCAAACGATCTCTAGCTATATTAATCTCATTAAGCCGCATGTAACAGTTCTTTTATTGGGAACAACGGCGGCCGCGATGACGATTGCAAAAGGTGCATTTCCCTCACTCGGCCTGCTCCTTGCCACGTTACTTGGTGGAGCGATGGCGGCTGGTAGCGCGAACTGCATCAATTGCTATATTGACCGCGATATCGACCAGCTCATGGGACGCACACAGCGACGTTCGTTGCCCTCTGGCAAAGTTCAGCCGAGGCAAGCGTTAATCTTTGGTATTGTGCTAGGACTTGGTTCGTTCGTAGTCCTCTACTTTTTAGTGAACCTATTGAGCGCGGTGCTGGCATTTTCCGCAATCTTGTTCTATGTATTTGTCTACACGCTTGGCTTGAAACGCTCAACAGCACAAAATATTGTGATCGGTGGTGCGGCTGGTGCTGTACCTGTGCTAGTTGGTTGGGCCGCCGTAACAAACTCACTAAGTATACCCGCACTCTGGTTATTCGCCATCATTTTCTACTGGACACCACCACACTTCTGGGCGTTATCGCTCCTCATTAAAAAAGACTATGAGAAAGCAAATGTTCCTATGTTGCCTGTGATGATGGGCGAACGCGAGACGCGTAAGCAAATCATGTTATACTCGTTGATGCTATTGGCGGTAACACTGATTTTGTTTGTGACACACACAATGGGCTATATCTATCTTGTATCCGCCGTCATCCTCGGTGGGATTTTGCTGTATATGGCAATAAAACTGATGGTTGATCAAACGAAAGACTGGGCGCGTACTATCTTCTGGTATTCCAATTGCTATCTCGCGGCAATCTTTGCGATCATGGTTATTGATAGAGTCCTTCATTTCTAAGGAAGTCAGGCATAGGAACATTATGAATTGGCGTCTCGCCTCGCGGCTCTCGGTCATTACGTTAGCAGTACTGGTTGTCGTCATTGTCACCGTCATACAGAACAATAAAAGCATGTTTTCCGGTACAGCCGCCGCAGGATCGTCGGGATTACAGGGAAGTGATCTTGGTGGGACGACAGCACCAAACTTTACGCTCACTGATCAGAACGGGAAGCAGATTTCACTATCACAATTCAAGGGGCGACCAGTTGTATTGACATTTTTATACACACATTGTCCCGATCAATGCCCACTTACCGCAGAACGCTTGCACTCCTCGATGATTACACTTGGAAGTGATGCTTCTAAGGTGGGCGTTGTCGCCGTTAGCACTGACCCCAAAGGTGATACGCAGCAAGCGGCACAAAAATTCACGCTGCAACACAATATGCAGAATTATTGGCACTACCTCGTAGGAACGCAGAATACGTTGACGCCCGTATGGACCGCATATAACGTATATGCACAGGGACAGCAACAGTCCGTCGATCATACGCTTGCGATCTATATCATCGACAAACAGGGACATGAACGCACCTTCTTTGGGGGCAACAATTTTAGTCCCGACCAAGTGACAGCCGACCTCAAAATCCTATTGAAAGAATAAAAGAGTACATACAAGCTAAGGGCACCCGCAAGGGGATGCCCCTCCTATACTCGTTATATGGGAAGGGCATCCCCTTGCGGGTCAGGGCAATCGCATCTAATTGACAGCCTCAAGAACCTTCAAGAGATAGTCATTAC
>CAXUIS010000196.1:0-6266 GCA_964250915.1 uncultured Ktedonobacteraceae bacterium
GCTGCCCTACATATACACGTTTATTGTGTTTGCATTAGAAGCAAAATAAGGAGTCTGCTGTGACGACCCAACAAATTGACCAGAGCATGGATGCGTATCAGATTCTTGACGTAGAGGGCAACCTGCTACGTGCGATGCCTGATTTGAGCACTGATCGCTTACTACAACTCTATCGCTATATGCATCTAGGACGGGCTGTCTCCAATAAAATTGTTGCGCTGCAAAGACAGGGACGTGCGACAACATTTGCGCCATTGGTGGGGCAAGAGGCGGCATCGGTTGGTCTCGCTGCTCCTCTGCAACCACAAGATTGGCTCACAACCTCCTATCGTGAGATTGCCTCGCTTATGGTTAAAGGTATCCCCATTCCATCCCTCATCTACTCATTTCGAGGTTATGCACCCGCTTATCCTAAAGAGGCACATTGTATGCCTATCCAGATTGTGATTGCGACTCAGATGCTACACGCGGTTGGACTTGGTATGGCAGCAAAGATTGTGGGCGACAATGCTGTAGCAGTCGGTGTTTGTGGTGATGGTGCGACCTCAGAGGGCGATTTCAATGAGGCGTTAAACTTCGCGGGTGTGTTTCAAGCACCTGTTGTGCTGTTCGTGCAAAATAATGGCTGGGCTATTAGTGTGCCACGTCGCAAACAAACGGCGGCCCCTACACTTGCCGCACGTGGAGCGGGCTTTGGTGTCCCCGGCGTTCTTGTGGATGGCAACGATCTTCTTGCAGTGTACGACGTGATGCAACAAGCCGTTGAGCGCGCACGTGCTGGACATGGGCCAACACTCATTGAGGCTGTCACCTATCGGCTTGGGGCACATACCACCGCCGACGACCCCACACGCTACCGTATAAACTCAGAGATCGAGGAATGGCGACTCAAAGACCCGATTGCACGCCTGCAACGCTTCCTGGCAAAACAAGATTTGCTTTCGGAAGAACAAAATCAGCAAATTGTCAACGAGGTCGAAGCCGAAATTAACTCAGCTGCTACTGAAGCCGAAGCAGTGCCAACACCAACACCCGATGGCTTTTTCGATTACATGTCAGAAAGCCTTTCACCCCGCCTACAAGCACAACGCGAAGATTTGATACGGCATTCCAAAGAGCAAGTGCAATAAATGTAGGGAGACCGCAAGGGTCTCCCCTACACGTAGGGTATGGCGAAATGTAGGGGAGACCCTCGCGGTCTCCCTGTACCAGCCGACAAAGTAAGCGGAGGAACTCAATGAAGATGACCATGATTGAGGCATTGAATAATGCCCTCACTTTAGAGCTAGAACGTGACTCGCGTGTTGTGATGCTGGGACAGGATATCGGTGCAAACGGCGGTGTGTTCCGTGTCACGGAAAAACTACAACAGAAGTTTGGCGAGCAACGCGTATTTGATACGCCTCTATCGGAGTCTGCCATCATCGGTAGCTCGATTGGTATGGCTGTCTATGGTTTGCGTCCGATTGCTGAGATACAATTTGCTGGTTTCCTCTTTGTCGCTATGAACCAGCTTGTTTCACAGGCAGCTCGTGTGCGCTCCCGCAGTGCGGGTGTACAAACATGCCCACTTGTGGTACGCGCTCCCTATGGTGGCGGAGTACGCACGCCCGAAATGCATCCCGACAGTCCTGAGGGTGTCTTTATGCAAACGGCAGGTCTCAAGGTCGTAATTCCCTCAAATCCCTATGATGCGAAAGGTTTACTTGCCTCGGCTATCGCGGACCCTGATCCTGTGATCTTTCTTGAGAATATCAAACTCTATCGTTCATTTCGTCAGGAGACGCCAGAAGAGCATTATACACTTCCACTAGGCAAAGCCAACGTTGTACAAGAGGGAAGCGATGTCAGTATCTTTGCCTACGGTGCAATGGTACAAGTCGCACTCGAGGCGGCAAAGAAGGCACAACAAGAGGCAGGTACAAGCGTTGAAGTCATCGACCTGCGCACAGTCTGGCCTCTCGACGAAGAAGCAATTGTCACCTCAGTCGAAAAAACGGGACGTGCCATTATCGTTCACGAATCCGGGCGCGCAGGCGGTGTCGGTGCCGAAATCGTCTCCATCATCAACGACAAGTGTCTCTACTCGCTACTCAAGCCCGTGGGACGCGTTACAGGTTACGATACGCCCTTCCCTGTCCCTGGACAAGAAGATTTTTATGTGCCCACGCCTATGAGGGTTTTGACCGCGATTCAAGGTGTGATGGAAGAATAATGATAGTAGTCCATCAAAACACATTTGTCAAAGGCGAGGGCACCCGCAAGGGGATGCCCCTCCCATACAACGGATCATCCCAAGCGCGTTCGCGTATGGGAGGAGCATCCCCTTGCGGGTGCCCTCGCTTCGGTGACACATAACATTTGACGGTCCCTACAAATAGGATGGAGATTGTGTTGGATACAGGGCAAGTTATCATTGTTGACTACGATCCTAATTGGCCTCAAATGTATGAGCAAGAAAAGGCGCGTATTCAAGATGCCATCGGCGAATATCTTATAGACATTCAGCATGTCGGTAGCACCTCAATTCCTGGTTTGAGCGCGAAACCAATCATTGATATCATGCCAATTATTCGTGACATCGCGCTTATTCCATATTGTGTACAGCCACTTGAGTCACTTGATTATGCCTATTTTGGTGAGAATGGCATACCAGGGAGATATTATTTTCGTAAGCCAGCTGATATCATGTCACAGCCGCATACCTACCATCTTCATGTATTAGAGAAGGGTCATGACCAGTGGGCAATGATGCTGCTCTTTCGTGAATACATGCTCTTACATCCAGAGTCAGCACAGCAATACGATGTACTCAAACGAGAGCTGGCGACGAAATTTGGTTTTGACCGTGTTGGATACACAGACGCAAAAGAGTCTTTTGTAAAGTCAATTATCCGTGCCGCTGTGGAAGAGGCGATGAGCGAGAAAAAGAAATCGCTGAAATAAAGAGAGGATGAACCTATGCAAGAGTTCAAGCTGCCCGACCTCGGCGAGGGTATGCAGGAGGCTGAGATACGACGCTGGCTTATTCAATCGGGCGATAGCGTCAAGCTCGATCAGCCGATGGTTGAGGTAGAGACCGATAAAGCTGTTGTCGAAATACCTTCCCCAGTTGCCGCAACCGTCGATACTATCCGAGTGCAAGAAGGCAACACAGCGAAGCTTGGCGAGGTGCTTGTTACATTTAAGACAGCGACACAAGCAAACACAAGCGGCAGTGCTTCACCATCTATAATGGAACACCCTATCAAGGCTGAAACCGCACTCTCAAGTGTTATACCAGCATCCACAAATACGAGCAATGCTACAACACCGCATCGTGTTCTGGCTGCTCCTGCTGTGCGTAAGCGCGCCTTTGAGTTAGGCATCAACCTTGAGCAGGTTACACCATCGCATCCAAGTGGTCGCGTCACAATGGAAGACATACAAAAATATGTAGAGCAAATCAGCAACAGCACGAACGGTGCAACTAAGAGCAGTGAAACAACACATCAAGGTACTCTTGAAACACATACGTCATCCATGCATAGTATGACGCAAGTTGAGCCTCAAGAGGCGATACTTGAAGTAGCCCAGGAGTCGCTACAGCAAACGAGCACGCAAGAAAGTTCTACGGCAGACGAGCGTAAACCTCTGACAGGCTTACGACGACGTATCGCTGAACGTATGGAGCGTTCATGGCGTACTATTCCTCATGCTACATCATTCGATGAACTTGACGCCACTGAACTCGTCGCATTGCGTCACGTGCTCAAACCCGTTGCAGAGCAACGCAACATCCGTCTCACCTATATGCCGCTCCTCGTGAAACTGTTGTTACCCGCCCTTAAAGCATTTCCTATATTCAACGCGAATTTTGATGAAGAGACACGCGAGATTGTCTATAAACACGTCTATCATATTGGTATTGCTACCGACTCGCCCGAAGGTCTGCTTGTGCCTGTGCTGCGAAGTGCTGATACGCTCACGATGATGCAGATTGCGCAACAGTTGGAGCATCTTATCACGGGTGCACAAAAACGCTCTTTGGCGGTGCAAGAGGTGGCAGGAAGTACGTTCACGCTCAACAATATCGGTAGTTTTGGTGGCAATACTGGTACACCCATTATCAACGCTCCAGAAGTTGCTATCCTCGCCGTTGGACGAATCCAGGAAAAGGCGATTGTACAGAATGGCATAGTCGTGATACGTACCATAATGCCGCTTGCCCTATCATTTGACCATCGAGTTATTGACGGTGCGCTGGCTGGCAAATTCCTGACGCACTTCAAAGAACTGGTCGAGCATCCACAACAATTGATGCTGGATATGCTATAAAAGAATAGGAAGGCAAATTCTTATGGTTGCTGGAGACCTAACAACGGCGGTTGACGTGCTCATCCTGGGAGCGGGACCAGGAGGTTATGTTGCTGCGATTCGAGCGGCGCAATTGGGTAGACATGTAACGCTTGTCGAGCCTGGACCAGCTGGTGGAACATGTCTCAATCGTGGCTGTATTCCACTCAAAGCACTGCTCTCCGCAACCGAACGTTATCAGCAGATGCGCACTGATGATCTTGACGCAATGGGGATACATGCCGAAACTGTCTCTTTTGATTGGACAACCATGCAGGCATGGAAACAAGGAGTCGTGGACAAGCTTTCACAGGGTGTGCGTCATCTGCTTGATGGCAATTCTATTGAGATTGTGAAGGGCATTGGCTGGTTCATGAACGCGCAAGAGGTGCGTGTGGAAGGCGAATACGGGTCCCATCGTTTCAAGTTTGAAGATTGTATTCTCGCTACAGGTGCTACGTCTGTGCCGGACGAGAGCAAGCAGGCATCGACTCCTGAACAAGTACTACAACTCGCCCAACTCCCACAGAGCATAAGTATTGTTGGTGATGACTATATTGCTCTGGAACTTGCGACTCTGTTTGCACGTCTTGATGTCAAAGTTCGGCTTTACTCGCCGAGTGAACAACTACTCGCAGGTGCTGATCCTGTTGCGCTTCGATTGGTCGCGGCTGGTTTACGCAAATTGGGTATCGAGCAACTTGCTCTAAAAAACCAGACTATTGATGATAATAATCCTATAGTTTTTTCCCGGAGAGTTATACCAAATACACAAGGGTTACATCTTGACACTATCGGTATGAAATTGACGGAGAACGGCGGCATCGCTGTCAATACTATGCAACAGACGAATGTTGCGCATGTTTACGCAGTTGGAGATTGTACAGGGAGCCAAGCGTTGGCAAGCATCGCTATCAAACAGGGCAAGGTAGCGGCAGAGGTACTCGCAGGGCAACGCGTCCAATTCGCGCCGTTAGTTACGCCGCTTGTTGTGCATACAACGCCCGAATTGGCGACGGTTGGCTATACAGCAGAAGAGGCGACAAAAGCAGGTTATACCATCACAACCGGACGTTTTCCACTAGCCGCGAATGGACGAGCGTTGACGCTGAGTGCCGATAACGGTGTTGCTATGCTTGTTGCGACAAAAGACGAGGGGGTGTTGCTTGGCGCAACGCTTGTAGGACCTCGTTCAGGTGATATCATCGGTCAACTCGCGCTTGCTATCGAGATGGGGGCAACGCTCACTGATCTCGACGAAATTCTCTACGCTCATCCAGGACTAAGCGAAACCGTACAAGAAAGTGCTGAGAGTGCACTTGGAAGAGCAATTCACATTTTGACTAAGCACTAACGTGTCTATTTATCCTTTGCCTCTTCGAGATAACGGCGTATATCTTCTGCGCTCTGTGCAAGGCCCACATTAAGTATCAACTTGTTGAGTAGGTCAACGTTGTTAATTTGTTCGGCTTGCGCTGTGGCAAAAGGAACCAGTTCTATATAACGTGCTTGTACAAACGCTATTAGTATTTGACGCAGACCTTGTATTGCTTCCTGTTTTTCCTGCTTAATCCCCTGTTCACGACCTTGTTCAAGCCCCTGTTCACGACCTTGTTCAAGCCCCTGTTCGAGTCCTTGTTTAATCCCCTGTTCGAGTCCTTGTTCAAGCCCTTCATGCATGATATATTGATATATTTCCGTGTCACGAATTATATCTTGAAACATCCTAAACCTCCTGAGTAGCCATGTTTTATCTTCCTGTACATCAAGTGCGAGTGATGACAACGTAAATGTGATTGTAAGCAAGTTTCGCTGTATTTCCTTATCTTCTACTTGCAATAATTTCGTCACTACCTCTTCGACAACCTCGCGCTTATCTCCCTCTTTCGTTAAAGGCAGCAGTGGTAGCAATCCAGTAAGTCCTGGTCCCA
>CAXUIS010000196.1:6366-10087 GCA_964250915.1 uncultured Ktedonobacteraceae bacterium
AGACACCTTTTACATTACACACCCGCCTAAAGTCTCCCCCACAACACGCCTCCAGACGCATACCAAAAGTGTCGTTTCCGCTTATTCTTAGCACAGAGGTTACAACAGACCCTGATTGAGCAAGATAAAGAAAGAGGAAACGACATATGAATACACAGCTAACACTGCCAACAACGCAAGAACATACACTTACTTCAAAAAACGTCGTTATGGACGTACGCGATATCACTAAAACACTTCCGCTTGGCAAGGAGCGCATCAATATTCTTAAAGGCATCAGCTTCCAGATTCTGAGTGGCGAATTTGTGTCTATTGTTGGACCCTCTGGTTCAGGCAAAAGCACGTTGCTAGGTATCATCGCTGGCTTGGATAATCCCACGACGGGACAGGTATTCATCGACGGTGTTGATATCACACGTATGACTGAGGGCAAGCTTGCAGTTGTGCGCAATAGCAAGATTGGCATGGTTTTCCAGGCGTTCAACCTGATACCGACATTGACTGCACAAGAAAATGTTGAGATACCTTTGTATGTCGGGAAGCATAAAGGTTCACCATCCGCACGAGCGCAGGAACTTCTCGCACTGGTTGGTCTTTCACATCGACTCGATCATCGTCCAAATCAACTTTCTGGTGGTGAGCAGCAGCGTGTGGCTATTGCCCGTTCGCTCGCAACAGACCCAGCCTTTGTCATTGCTGATGAGCCAACGGGCAACCTTGATGCGAAAAACGGCGAAAACGTCCTCAAACTCATTGCTGAACTGCGTGAGCAGACTGGAAAAACTTTTATTATCGCAACGCATGATCCCGTTGTGGCCTCTCACGCGGACCACGCTCTCCGTATTGTAGATGGCAAGCTTGCCGAAATTGACAGCACCAACGGCAGAATTACGCAATAAATTCCGTGAGAGGAAGGTATCATCATGAAAACTTCAATGTACTTTAACTATACTTCTCGCTCGTTGCTTCGAGGTGGACAGCGGACGGTGCTGGCAGTGTTCTGTGTTGCCGTTGGTGTCATGGCAATTGTCGCCTTGCAATTGGTCGGCTTTATGCTGCAAAGCTCGCTCACATCGAACACACGCGATGCGAACGGTGGAGATATTGCAGTCACGGCACAGGTTCCATTGAAAGAGAGCGACCTTTCGTACTTTGCAAAACTCAAGAATAATGGCACCATCACAAACTATACGGCTGTCACAAGTGCGAATGGTGCGCTCAGCGCAACTGGTTCATCGTTTCAATCGTTTACTGTAAACGCAGTTACGCCAGGAAACTATCCCGTTGTTTCACAACCAACATTCACGACTCCGAGCAATGGTAGTGTCTCAAGCTTACTCAAAAAGAATCAGGTTGTTGTCACTCAGGGTTTTCTTGATAAGTATCACAAAAAGGCGGGCGATAGCTTTGACCTGTACACCAAAGCAAATGCTGGTTCGGGTAAGACATATCATGTAAAAATCGTGGGTGTTGTCTCGAATACTGGTGTGTTCGCTCAAGCTGGCAACCTCGTACTTCTCTCGGAGTCCGATTATCAAGCAACAACAAAGGATGTTTCCTATACTGCTGTTGACGTGACGACAGCGAATCAGGCACATACCGATACTGCTGTGAAAGCTATTAGCAAGCAGTTTCCACTTGTCGCAACACAAACCGTCGCTGATGCGCTTAAGGCACAACAAGCGTCAATCGACAACATCAGCAAGTTTTTAGAGATTGCTGGTCTACTCGCGCTGCTAATCGGTGGCGTTGGTATCGTCAACACAATGCAAGTGTTGCTTTCACGCCGTAAGACAGAGATTGCTATGCTCAAGACCTCTGGCTACCGTCGTGGCGACCTCTACCTGCTGTTCGGCTTAGAAGCAAGTCTGCTTGGTCTGATTGGTGGTATTGTGGGAGCAGCAGCAGCAACTGGCGTAAGCTACATAGTACGCGGCCTGATGCAAAATATTGGCCTGACGGTGCCATTTATCCTTAATCCCTGGACCATTGCGGGTGGTGTAGCCATAGGTTTAGTTACTGCGCTCATATTTGGCTTGATGCCAATTGTGCAGGCAGCGAACATTCGACCATTAAACGTTATCCGCGATCAGACCGAGAACAGAGGCGTGAGCAGTATCGCATTAACGATTGGCTTACTGGTTATCCTATCCGTGCTGTTCTGTGCCTTGGCGATTGTGATCCTCAACAATGACGTATTGCTAGGAATAGAGGCGGTTTATGGGACATTCGCCTTCCTGCTGTTGTTAAGTGTGTTCTTTGGTCTGGTTGTCTTCACAATCAGCAAACTACCCGTACCAGAACGCTTCGACATCAAGTACCTTGCGATCATTCTTGTTGGTGTCGCGGCATCGGTTCTGCTCTACCTTGTACTACCTATATTCGGTATTCTGTTATTCGCTGCCTCGTTAACGGGTGTCGTAATCGTCTTACTGCCACGTACTTGGAAGGTCAGCACAAAGATGGCCTTGCGTAACATTGGTCGGCAACGGACACGTACTACGACAACATTGTTAGCTCTGTTCATCGGTGTCTTCACGGTAGGTGTCGTCCTTGCATTAGGGCAGGATTTACAGACACAAATCAGTAGTGCATTTACCAAGAATCTGACTTATAATGTCATCACAACGACAAATGGTAGTGATACGACAGCATTGCATGGGAAATTAAGTACAATTCCTGGTCTCTCGAAGAGCCGTACCGATATATACACACAAGCGATGCCCGTTGCGATCAATGGTAAGCCATTGCAACAAGTATTGCCGAAAGCTGCCGATGACCGTCAGAGCACTATCGGATTTCTAAGTACGGTTGAAGGATACGATTTGGCACATAGTGCCCCTTCATCGACGATGACAAGCGGACGTACCTTGAATGCAAGCGATGCAAGCACAAACAACGTCTTGATTAGTGACCTGCTGACCAGTGCTGGACCATTCGGAATGCATCTGAAACTAGGAGACACGATCACACTTGCTGGTGCTGACGGCAAGACGCAGAAAACGCTGACCGTTGTTGGTATCTACGCTCGTACCTCTGGTGGTGACCATGTAGGTAGCGTGCTAACCGCGAGCAGCATCGTCAATGATTTTAGCTCCGCCAAGACCGGCTTGACAACCGTCACATACATGAAAATCGACCAAGCTCAGGTAAACAACGCACTCGATAAGCTTGCTACGATTGCCCCAAATGCGAGCGTGCAAAATCTGGCAGATATCGGAGCCTATGTTAACTCGTTGCTCAACAATATTCTGGATATGCTTGTTGCTATCGCATCACTTTCAGTAATTGCAGGTGTAATTATCATCGCAAACGCTGTAGCTCTTGCGATGCTAGAGCGCAGACGCGAACTGGGCATTCTGAAAGCGGTTGGCTATACCAGTAGCACCGTCTTGAGCGAGGTTATGATTGAGAATGGTATTGTTGGCGGAGTTGGAGCGTTGCTTGCGATGCTACTCACAACAGGAGCGATTATCCTGCTTGGAAACCTGCTCTTCAGCGTCGCCTTTAGCGTTTCGGCCTTGATCGTCTTGAGTCTCATTGGTGGTTCGGTTCTGTTGGCAATGCTTACAGCAGCAGTAGTCGCCTGGGGTTCGGTTCGTGTGCGTCCGTTAGAAGTGCTGCGGTACGAATAGATTTGTAGGGGTCTGTCAAAGTACATTTGGTACCGAAACCAGGGCGCCCGCAAGGGGACGCCCCTCCCATATGACATGGCTCCTCA
>CAXUIS010000197.1:0-10053 GCA_964250915.1 uncultured Ktedonobacteraceae bacterium
ATCACTTTGATACCATTCCGGACCGGTAATCCATTCCCCTCATGCCATGACCGTCGATCATCATCATCATGGCCATGCAAGTGTCGATAAATCAAACCCATCCCCCAATTGCTGGTAGCGCGCCAAGGACTCCTGCCCGGTCGCCTGGCCATCTCCGGCATCTTCACCTCGCCTTCGTCGGTGATATGGCCGGGATCGACAAAGACCCAGTCGGCCGGGGCGGAGAAGGTGCCCACGGAGTCGGCCTCCTCCTTCGGATTCCACAGATCGACCGGCTGCACGCCCGCAAAGGCGGCGTCGCCCTGGTACTGCTTCATCGCGAGGAGGCGCTGCACCAGATCCGTGTACGTAGATTGGCTCTTGTCCCAGCCCTTCAGGCGAAGGTAGCTGCGCTGGAGCATGTCAAGGTGCTTCCGTGCCGTCTCGGGTGCGAGGGTCGGGAGAAATCTGCCGTCGTCGTCCTCCTGACCATCGTAGTCGACGACGATGCGGATGATGTCCTCGTGCACGCCCATTGCGTTGCGGTAGCGTCCTGCGGCAGTGTAGAGTCGCGAGAGGAGATCGAACATCTCGAGGGTCAAGGGTTCGAGAGGTCCCCGGACACGGCGGAGGTTGTAGCACATGCTTTCACAAAGACGGATAGCATCCGGGCGATGACCCCCGAGGAAGCGGGCTTCTGTGAGACGTCGACCGATGGCGGTGATGATTTCGGGCGACCACGTCTTCTGTACTTTGCGAGACTTCCAGAGAGCATCGAGAAGCCACTGTAAAATGTGTCAATATAAGGACATGAAATACAGTGCTGCGACTTTTGGAAGGTAACATCCGACGAGGTCGAGGGCGTTGCTCGGCTTACCTCAAGATCCGCATAATTCTGCTGCTCACCCAAAAGCCCAACAAGATCGTTGAGTTCACGAAGCTGCAATCTTGCGAAGTCGATCTTCGAATCTTTGCACGCCTGGAGGACCTCACGGATGACCGTACGGGACAATTCCAACATCTGCTTACGGAGCTGGGGCTCAATGGCCTTCTCCGATCGATGTTCCAGACCACGCCCAGCCATGAGTGCTGATAGCTTGAAGCCATGCCCAACATTGTGCAGCTCGTGATAACGTTGTTGGTAGTTCACAAACTGAAAGGCGCTGAGTGCTACCTCGTAGGCTTGCTGGTAATTTCCTTCTGTAAGCAGGACTCGAACCTTGTTGTTGCCAGACTGGCAAGCGACGTCGCCCATCTGGATGTCCGCTCGGACCTCCTTGATCTCTTCCAGTAGGCTGACGAAGAAGATAAAGCTAGACTCCCGTCGAGTCTTGATGACCGAGCCCCATTTCTTGAGGAATATCTCGTAGAGCTGATCTTGAAGGATCGCGACCTGATCAAATTGTTTTCGGGCATGCCAGAATGCTCGAAGACGAGCCCCATGGGCTATAATCAACTCAATCTTATTCTCCGATTTGAGGCAGCGCGTAAATGATTCGTAAAGCGTTGTTTCGAGGAGTAGATCTGCCATTGCTTTGGAATAGCTGGTTATCATGGAACCTCGGATTGTTTCCTCGAATGCCACTAGAAACACATAGCTAATCCTGCCAGTAGATTTTCCCAACTTAAGACCGAGCTTGTTTCCCGGTGTAGTCGTTCCGGTAATGATCTGCCTGCGCAGCTCCCGAAGTATCTCGTGCCCATATTCCTGTAGATCGAAGCTGATGTAGATTTCGCCCATACTCTTTGCAACTTCGTAAAGTTGTTTGGAGTCATTCTCTCTCGTGAGAATCTCAATGGTCGCGTTGAGGAGCAGACGCTTGACGATTGAATGGGCTTCTTGGGTTTTGAGCTTCTTATACATAAGTACAAGCTCGCGAAGGACCGTTATGGTTTCTCTGTGGGCGTGGCCCATGTTAATCTTCAGGTACTCGAATCTTTCACTCAGTACTTTGATGGCCCTTTCGATTGTCGTCGTTGAAGTAGACCCGTGGCTACAAGCAATCATATAGGCCTTTGCCAAGCGCTCCTTAATAATAGCCAGGGTTGTCGAGGAGATTACGGTTGTCGTTGTTGTAGTAGTAGTTGTGGTTGTTTTCGTCAGCACCTAATTCTAATTAGCATAGATATGGGGATGAGCAGGAACGTCTACTCACCTCTTCATATGTCGAGATGGCTTCGTAGATGTGCTTTTCATTACGCATGCAGATCTGAGCGAACTCGATGGAAGCTGTGTTCGTGATAGCGACAGAAGCGCCAAATACTTTGGTGCAGACATCACGGAATTGGATGGTGATAGTGCGCAAGACTTCATACTCACAATGGTAATGATGTTCGAGTACATAGCGGTATCGCATGTACAGCACTTCGACGAAGTCGGCGGAAAATTTGTGCTCGTGGTGATGGTGGGTCCACGTCTCCCAAAGTACCACGCAGACGTCTTTGAGTTTGTGCCAACAGCCTTCTTCGTAATAGATACGACATAGACCGATCATGGCCTCTGTTGCATCCTGATGGCAAACATGGGCTCCTCCATTAAGGGTTTTAACAACTTCCTCGTAATACTGGAGAGGATGGCCATGCCCATGATCAGTACATAGCGATCCGAGGATGTAAAGTGTCTTGATCGTCAAGGCATGCGAAGCGCCCAGATGTCTGCGATACTCGCTGAGTAATTCTTGCTGAATCATTGTTATCTTGTGCCAGTGTCGGTGTTCTTCATAGAACTTGATGAGGATTCCAGATGACTTCGTCAAAAGCTCGTCGTGAAGGTTGCAGGATTTCAGACAAGCGCGATATACACGTAAGTATACCTCCTCTGCCTCGTGGTAATGCTGTAAATGATCATGGCAGATGGCAAGGTGTATTGCCATGTCAACAGCCTCTGAGCCAAAATCCCTGGGAAGGGCACATATGCCGCCTTCACTGATAATCATCTTCCAAACCAGAGCCAGCGACCTTTTCGAGACCTCGATGGCTACTGACCATTCCTCCAGCTTGATGTGATAAGATACTAGGCTTTGGATTATGGAGATGGTCTCGGAAGTTACCGTAGTGCGTGAGAGCGTTGATTCGAACACCTCATGAATAACTGTTCCTGTAGTCGTCGAAGTGGTTGTAGAGACCGTTGTTGTAGAAGTAGATGTGATGATCTCTTTCACTGTATCGGAGATCAGGACCTCGCAAGATGTAGTATGTTCATGCTTATTATGCGACTCAAACCAAGCCCAACATTTCCGAAACACCGATACGGCTATTGATAGCAGGCTGATGGCACGCATGATCTCTCCGACGATCTTGAGACGCAAGAAAATAGTCTCTGACTCGAAGTCGTATTCCTCGTATTCGGTCCAAATACATATAAGTATGTTGCAGGCCTCCTGGTGCCGCTGACGCCGCCTCAGAAACCGCACATACTCTATGGCGATGTCGATCATGGAGATGTGAACTTCAATCCCATAGCGATGGTGAGAGTGGTGACGATGCTCAATAAATCGTCCCCAGAGCATAACGTAGAGCTCCTCTGCCGTGAAGTATTCCCCACGTGCTTCATAGGATACAGCTAATTCGAGTGTGATCTCGACACGGCGCACGTCCCATACCTCCATTTCCATAGTGATGTCGAAGATGCCTCTGTCGTACTCGATGACATCTTTCTCACTCTTACCCTTTTTGAGCGTAACCGTGAGCTGTTCGGAGACAGATAGTTCCTCCTCTGATCCTTTGCCGTAACGTTGGATTATGATTTCTCGAACCTCTCGCCAGATAGTTTCAGCTTGCCGATCATCGCGGATGTCCACGTACAGTTGCGCAAGCATCTTGTAGCAGCGGATTACCATCTGTTGGAAAGGCTTCCATTTGATTCTAGAAAGTAGAAGTTGATTCTAAACGGGAATATGCGTAGAAACGTTTGTCTTTGTCTCTTTGACACACAATATCTATTAATAGAGGAAGGAACCCTAGAGTAAATAGACAAGCAATTAACACATGATTTCTCCCTGACTATTTTCAACACCATCTCGCTCGTCTCTCCGCACTGATGCTTGCAGGCCACAATGATGAGTTTCAACATCTCTTCTCTACGTGAGAATACCTCAGTACGCGTTGTGATCTTGTTATTGTCCGTGGCGATCAAGAAAGCTTGCATACAGGCAATGGTGACTGCGCTGTGTTTGCGTAGTATTGATTGACCGATGTGAGAAGCGCGATAAAAGCAGCTCCCAGCCTCCATGACCTTAGACTGGTACTGATAGAGCTTACCACATACAATAAGAGCTTGAAGTACTGATTCGTGCTTCTCGGTGAAGACAGCCTGACGGACACGAAGGGCAAGGTCGTGCATGTCGACTACTTTGTAAGGGGAAGTCTGCGCCTCCCAGCACGTCCATTCGAGCATTGCGAGGCGGGTTGAGCCTGGAAAGATTGCTTTGAATTCTTTGGGCAATGCGAGATGGCCGTCGTCGTTGTGCATGGAAGAGTTCCGCAAATGTAGAATCCAGTACCTCACAGCGTACTCCAAAAGAGGGTGCTTGTTGAAGAGCTCAGTTGCATCGACCATGTCAACTTGTTCAAAGGCAGGTTCACAGATTTCTGTAAGGGTGAACTTGCAGTAAGCAAGAACCCTCATGGTAAGGTCAGTCTGCGCAGCTTTGTAGGCCATGAGCTTCGATCCTTTGGATTGTATCTTCGCCAGGTGTGATCGAATGGCCGAATGTCGGAAGCGGACTAAACCATTTCGAATAACCAGAAGTGGTCCACAAGCTTTCTTGATATCCTCTTGGATCTCACTTGTTCGCTCCACTGATGTCCCCTTGCGTAGATCAATCTGTAGGAGGCATCTGACTTCAGCAAGAGTCAAAGGCCTCTCTGCCACAAGCAGCAACGACAACAGTAAGCTGGTATCTGGGTTCGAGAAGTCCAGAGAATCGGTAAGCTTCTGTATCGTCTCGCCCAAAGTTTTCGGTGCTTCCTTGAACCCCTTGACAGCCTTCATGAATGCTTCATGAGAGCTTTCATGCTTCAGCGAAGCTGCTGTCAGTAGCATCCACAGGAAATTGCCCTTGGCCGCCTGGATCATTTGCTCCACAATAGACTTCCGTGCGTGTTCGGTCTGATCCCGAAAATGCTCTAGGCGATTCAAAGCATGCTCGGTCATATGACGAAGATCATCGTGTGTTTGGTCCGTGGTAATCTCCAGGCTATGAATTTTCACTCCCACCGCCGGCGGTACGGGGTCCCGCGAGAAGATTATTGTCTGTACGTGGCTGTGGTTGGATGCAAGGGTAAACAAGTGCTTGCAAATTGTGTTGGCGTCCCCCGACACTTCGTCCAGACCGTCAACAACTATCATAAGGTCTTCATGCGTTTTTGCGATACTCTCAAGCCCAGCGTCTAGAGCTCTCCACAAGTAATCTTCGAGTCTGTGCGCATCTTTCGTTCCCACGGAAACGTCGTAGGCATTTGCAAGCGCTCCGAAGAAGTCAACATCACCAACGTGACTCTCAAGGAACTGTAAAGTGAGGTTTTTAGCAATCTCTAACGATGTAGACTTGCCAGGAATATCTGCCTCTGCCCTCAGGCGTTAGCATCGGTTGGTCGAAAGCTTTGGCTTTTGCATTCAAGATGAGGATTGAATCTTAAGGATATTATCGGGTGCTCTTGACACTTAAAGCCGACGGAAAGCAATCTGAAGAGGCTACGAAGCTCTGCTGAAGCTGTTGTTTCTGTAGCCTCGTGGACCTCTGAAACTCCTCACCCATAGGTAATCACAGGAAAGCGCCAAGCAACCATTTTCTGGCGGAATAAAAGGATGATAAGATACGGAGTGACTTACCGATAGTGCAAGACAATGTCTGATAGGTCTTCCTGCCCAATGGTCTTTGTAGCCTCCCAACCACCCAACCAGCGATGACACTCTTGCCACTACCAGTAGGACCGGTAACGGCCAACACATCGTCGTTGCCTCGTGCAAAATCGACAAGATACCTGTGGAACCATTCACAGGTATATTCGTCTTGAGGGCCTCTAGCAGCGAAGCCATCGTCAAGAATGGTCTTTAGAACATGATCCCGAGGTCCAAGCCATTTCCGACTCGCATGAATGTCAACGGAGAAGTCATCACCAAGTGTATTTTCCCACATAGCATCGATTATATGGTTTTTGTTTCTCTGGAAGGTCTCCATATGCCGACTAAAGACGCTATTGAAGTCTATGGTAACATCACTTGAGGAGATACTGTTGATCCGTGAATAGTAGTACAGGCTAACCTCACGAACGAGCACAAGCAGAGTGTTGAAGGCATGCCCCACTTCCATCCGAATGTGGCTGTCGATGTGTAGCAGGCTTTCGTGGCGAAGAAAAAATGATAGCGATAGGCCAAGCTTGTAAAAGACGCCAAAGGTGGTTTCCAGAGCTTGTGCATTGCTAGGGCCGAGCTTTTCTTGGATCAGTGCAAGTTCTCAAGCAGGCATGGCCACATACCTCAAGCAGAATACAAGATGCAGTCAAGATCAGATTCGCTGCGATTTTGCTATCAGGGATGAAGGATCCCACAGCCTTGGCGAATCCTGATACTTGAAGAGCAAAATACTCGGCCCACTTCAGGACTTTGTCCCATCTACTTCCTCTGTGTGGCATGTGGGTAAGCCGCTGGCGCTCGATATAATCGAGACAGCTTTCGATGGTCATGAAGTTGATGTAATGTTCGTCAACATGGCTGAATTCTGCGATGAACTTGCCGCGACAGGAAATGATTGTGTCTCTTAAGACCGTTATTTGCTGATCCTTCGAAAACTGAGATCGACTTTCAGTCTTGGTTTTGGTTGTACTCGTTCGAGTTTCCGTGCCTGTGCACAGGGAAATCCTAGTCAGCTGAAGGATGGGAGTATCCTGCATGCGGTAGCTTACTTCGGGTGACCTTGCTTTTGTTACGGCTTTCGCTGTAGCTGTCGCTGTGCTCCGCCATGGAGTCTGTTGCACCATTGGACATGGCAATACCTTTTCGTACCACCAACGGCTTTTCAAAGAGAGGCTTGGTGGCCATAGTCAGCTGCGACAACTCCTGTTCTGCGTGGTTGCCATAGGTCGCGGAGGTATGATTGGCCATTAGTGTCGCTGGGTCGCCGTTTGCGTTCTCTTTAGGTGGTGAAGTCGCTGGGCCTGATGAGCTTGATGTTCTTTTGGCTGTGGAAGACGTTAGCTGGGCGAGACCAGCGAAAAGGATGGAGAGTCGGAGTTGTGCTCGTACAAAGTGGACTACCTCGAAGACCAAGCATGTTCGCCCATGTGGAAAAACAGATGCAGCAGCAGCTTATGCGGTGTGGGCGGTATGGCCGTGGCATCAAGTATTTGTAGATCTACAAGCCGGAATGCTGAAAGATAGGGGCCACCTCTCTCACACACACTATACCTGTTCCTCAGGCAAGGCATTGACCATGGTGGTAGTGAATATCAGACCCTTTCCTCGGGCACTAGCCGAAAGCATTGACTAGTAGATATCCGGATTACCGCTATGCATCAAGAGACGGCGATCCGAATCCACAAACGCAAGCCACGAAGTTGCCGTTTCTGCCATTGCAAGCTCAACGGACATCGTGGTTCCGTCTTCTTCTGACGGGTTCATTGGCATATCAATGATCATAAGATTGAGAGAGAAAAAGGAAAGGAACGGCATAGACAGAGCTACGGAACCAATCAATCACAGAGAGGGAAGTGCATGGACAAGAGGGACATGCAGCCCTTGACCAAAAAGTCACAAACATGCCTGTCATAGTCTTATAGAAAGCAAGAAGCGTGTGATTCAAAGACAAAGAAGAGGTACTAGTAGAGTGACAGGTTGACTGAACTCATCCAATTCGGGACGGCTCAGCCAGCCCCAAAAGCTCAAAAGCCCAATAGGGGATTGCGGACTGCTGGAACTCCGGGAGCAGGGCCGATCATGTCTTGAACTGTTGCTCTGGCTGCGCTTTCATCGGCTCGTGGCTGGCTGAGGAATGCATGCATGCACGAGCGCCAATAAATCAATCAAAACAGTTCAATGGAACGCTGCCTGTCTGAAGCAGGATACTTTAGTTGTGGAGGATGAGATGAGATGAGCAACGGGTGGGAGCAGCAGAGGCTGATCAAGCGTCGATCTCGATGCTCGATTGGGTTAGTGCCCGATCTATGGACCCCTATGTTCGGCTATCGTCAATGTCCCTGGTTCTGGACCACAACATTCCATTCGGTGTGCAAGCTCTTGCATCTTTCTTCAGCAGCGCCATTGCGTTACGACGTTTGCCCTAAACCCAACAGATGACGCTGACGACCAACAATTGAAGAGCCACCGCATATATGGAGTGCTATCAAGGCATCGTGCTTGCACTTTGAAAGGCCAATTCTCTGCGATCTCTCCAAATAGTGCACGGATTGAATCGCCAAGCGCCACGATGTCGCTGGGCAAACCAGTAATGAATGATATAAGGCACAAAGAACGGTACAGACGGGAAATCATGCATACCACCTTCGAAGCTCCTGTCTGCGGTTCCAAACACGAGGGGGGCGATTCGATACTAAGACGGAGTCAGTGACGTTGATGAACTCACATCAAGATACGTCTAACATTGTCTGTAGCCGTTAGGATTTTTTCAGAACGCTTATAAGCTTGATATATACGCCCACTGTCATACTTGTCGAGAGCTCGTAGAGTTTCAATCTCGTCATGCAGATGTCGAGTTAATGGCTCGGCATAGTCTTCGATAAGGCTCCTGATCTTCCGTCCGTCATAGTCTTCGGGAAGACAAGTCCGAGAGTACTCATGGAACAAATCAAAGCCCGGCGTAAATGCTCGGTGCTGCTCTATATTGCGTTCCATGATTCCTTGGACATCGGTTAACAGCTCTATGCTCGGGAAGAAATCCTTTTCTTCGACATCGTGGTGGTGGTGCATGGATTCACACCAACATTGGCAGTAAATCAGGAAGTCTCGAATCGCGTCCAAGTCTTCGCGCGCTATATGCGGCGCTTGGAGGTAGATGGAGTTCAACCCTCGGAGTATGCCATTGTGGGCAAGCGCCATCTGCGTTGCAACGTAATATGCTGCATGGGAGGACTGTGAGGATAAATTAAGTGATGCGAGAACTCAGCAGTGAAATGGCAAACGTACATCTTTTGAGAATGGATCAGTAGAAATAAGAGAGTACGGCTTATCTACCCACTCAGAAGACATCCTGGTTGGTCCAGTATCTTGGTAGTAAGACAACCCCACGTCAACGCCACTGTAACAGGAGATTCGCGACAGATATATTGAAAGAAAGATACAGCACTATACAACCACTATAATAGTCCTTTGATCCTGATGAATGCTGATAAATCGCGGGGCAACTTCGACCCCGGCGGCTTAGTAATCGGCACCACCCCGAAGCCATACAGATATAACATTTATATGACCTTTCGAAGCCGGAAACCTCACGTCTATTATGACAGCCAGTGCAACTAAACAGCAACCATGAAGGTCCTTGTTGTAGGAGCAACCGGTAACCTGGGCATCCGCCTTGTCCCAGCGCTCCTCACACATAGCCACAGCGTTGTTGCGTTCGTGCGGTCCCCGAACAAACTTGAGTCTCTTCTTCCAGCGTCGGTACATGGCCGAATCGCCGTTGCTCAAGGGGATGCCACGGATCGAATTTCGATCAAGAGGGCCATCTTGGATGCCAATTGCGATGCTGTTGTCAATACCGCCGGTTTAGCGGCCTTGCCTCCTTGGGGGAAAAGTGAACTGCCTGCAATATTTCGCGCAGTCCTGGACGCTGTACGAGAAGCCGGGCTAGAAAGGAAGAAACCATTGAGAGCTTGGTTCTTGGCTGGCTTGGGGGTGTTATACTACCCAGGATCTGAAACGATGCTCTCGAACTAGTAAGTACAGTCACGATAGCATCTTCACCTCATAAATGCTCCCTTTCATCAACTCTGAAATACTAAAACCCTACAGTATCCCCATCTTCCTCGAACACCGCCAAAACCTCCAACTTCTCAAATCCCTCCCACCGAACACGGTCGACTGGTCTCTGCTGTGCCCAAGCGCCATGACCGCCGAGT
>CAXUIS010000198.1:0-10050 GCA_964250915.1 uncultured Ktedonobacteraceae bacterium
CCACCCCAACTACACGCTGTGTAGTTGGGGTGGACTCTTGTAATCGTCTCCTTCTTTCAAACACCTCGATGCTTAGAAAGACATAGGGCGAATAGAGAGGATGGTATAAGTCGTGATACCACCAGGGGTTGAAACGTTCACCTGATCCCCCTCTTTATGACCCATGAGAGCTTTGCCAACAGGCGATTGATCGGAGATAAGACCAGCCTTCACGTCCGCTTCAAAGGTCTCGACCATTTTGAAATTCCGTTTTGTGCCACTATCCGTCTCGACCTCTATTTGCATGCCGATACGGACCGTATGTGGTCCCTCAGACACGCCATGCATATCGGGAGACATGATCTCAGCGACGGAGAGCAGTTGCTGCAACTGCATGATCTCTCCTTCAACCTTTGATTGCTGATCTTTGGCATCCTCGTACGAGCCACTCTCGCTGATGTCACCGTCCTCTTTTGCCTCGTGAATGTAGTCCGCGACTTCCTTGCGTTTCACGTTGATTAAGTACTCTAAGCGTTCTTTCTTCTTGGCAAAGCCTTCCGGTGTCAACCGATAAATCTTGCGCTCCGACTTGGCATCACTCTGCCCACCAATACTCATTGAAAAACTCCTCCCTGGTCGTGAGGTCCTTGATCTCTTCTGTTGGCCTCTTCCAGATATTCACTGTTCTTACCTCACCATCACTACGACGATGAGTGTTACACGCATTCCTCACAATCCATTCCCCACTCCCTGTACCGTATACCACACCTCTCCATCTCACTCCACTCTATTCTTGTATTCCGCCTCCAACTCTATACCTCACATACCTACCTACTCATTTGCGTTGACAACGCCATTTATTCATAATTGTTAAGCAATTTTCTGGAAAAGAGGATGAATACTTTTTCAGTATCCATAGTTAAATGTACGTTTACATTGTGTCCGTGGTTGGATATTTTCTCTTTTATGTCAACAGAGGTGACATAATGCCCACACGTGTTGTGGTAGCGAAGCACGGGGTGCATGCATGACCGTGATTATACGTTGTGTTTCCCCGAACGTCAAGAGAAAAATAGGCGAATTTTTCGTATTTTATAATATTTCGCCTATTTTCTTTTCGTACTGTATTTCAATCCGCATCTACCACATTTTCCTGTAAGCCTGTATAACTATTCCTTTTAACCGGCAACAAAACGGAAAAGCTTCGTTCCGCAAACAGGACAGGTACCCGTTTTCGCACTTCGTCCATTTTTGGTCACTGTATCAGTGGGGTCTTTCATGATACGCTTCTCTTTACACTTGACACAATATGCCTCAACCTTTTCGTCCGCCATCGTATTCTCCTTCCTAGAAACATTTTCATATTCTTTAGTATAAGAGGGTACTGCAAGTCCTATATCCTGCGTCTCATTGTCATAAACGAATGTATCCTGCTCACCATCTTTGAATAATGTAGAAGGAGAAAGCAAAACTAGACGTTCACAAAGTTGTGATTGCGTACTGGCTACCGCAATAGCATAGTTGCAACTCAACCCACTTGCTACCAGAGTGGCAGGTTGCTGTACTATGTGCGTGAGAAAATCCTGGCATAACGTCGTATATGTTTCACTAGTGTAATATATATCAGGTCGATCAGAAAGGCCAAAACCAAGTAAATCAAGTGCGTAGATATGATAGTATTGCGCAAGCTGCTCAAACAACGCACGAAACTCATATGATGAACTACCTATCTCTAGCGTATGTAACATGACGAGAGGTGGCGCATCGAGTACACCAAGCGTTTTGTAAAAGACATGTCCATGCGTCCACTTAAATAAGTGCGATTCGCCCAGTAACATACTTTCTAATGGCTGCGGAGTTTTCAGTATATAGCGCAAAACAATGAGTAATGCACTCAAGATACTTATGCCAAACAAGCACCTAATACTTAAGAGCAAGAATCCTAGCCTACGCATATAAGACTTCTCTCTCTATTTTTAGAACAAATGTACAATTCGGTATAGCATAGTTACCATGTACGTGCTATGCGTCGTGGAAACAACAATAGACATAAATAAACAAGAGAAATACATATGTTTCTCTTGTTTATTTAGATAAAGTACAACGATATTCCGTAAAGAATGTAGGAATATGATACACAAGAGCCTGCACAAGAGCAGGGGAGCGACCATGCGCGTCATTTACACTCTAAACGAAATGATTGAAACTGCACGGGGCTGGCTTACAGCAGGTGCGGTTGGTTTTGTGCCGACAACGGGCAACTTGCATTCAAGTCATCTAGCACTTGTAAAGGCTGCCCAAGAGGAATGCGCGATTAGCATTGTAAGTATCTTCGTAAACCCACTACAGTTTACATCATCAGAAGAACGCGCGCAATTTCCACGTTCGCTCAATCGAGACCTTCAATTATTAAGAAGTGCGAATGTTGATGTTGTTTTTGTGCCTCGTGCGCAGGACATGTATCCGCCAACCTTCTCTACTTATATAACGCCCACTCTCGCAAGAATGGAACGCTTTGACCCAACAAATAATCAGAATAATACACCTACCTATATTTACGGCTTTGCGACTGTCATCACCAAACTTTTTCAGATTGTGCGGCCCGATATAGCCTACTTCCGGCAAGAGGCCACACCCGAAGTCGCCATTGTCCAAAAATTGGTGCAGGACCTCAATATCGACGTTGCTCTACGTATCTTTCCCGAAAACATCGTGTAGGGACCGATTTATCGCGTCCGAGGAGTGGTGTGGAGGAACACGTTTGGCGAAATATATTGTCGCCCACGCATTGCCCCTTCGCCACCCCACCCCTCGGACGCGATAAATCGGTCCCTACAGATATCCGCCATGCAATTGTTAAACGGCATTATCGCGTCCTACAACAGCATCAATGTGTTAAACAAGACAACCATACCCTACATTTGTTTTTGTACAGGTTGCTTGCCCTTGCGCTCGACAAACATCGTATAAGGCAACACAAAGGGCATCGTGTGTTCCTGGTAGATGCGTATACCACCAACATTTTCACACGTCCAGTGCTTGCCACTTAGAATTGATAGAGCCTGCAACACACGCTCAGCATGGCGTCTCCGCATATAACTTCCCAGCAACAACAGGTGAATACGCGCAGGCTCTACTCCTGCCACTTGTGCCAGACGATCAATAGAAATGTGATGCGTCACCATGACCCGCTGTACCGTTTGCAGCTGCTTGTATTGTTCGACCATTGCTCTCTCCTCACTATTCTCTCGGCTTCCTTGCCCCTATTGAAGATATTTGATGTTCCGATAAGAATTATAACGTATAAAAATAAATATTGCAATCAATTACTTTTTTTTAAGATTAATTTTACACACATTGACTTTTAAAATAAACTAATTTTATGCCTAAATCATCAGATGCAATAGAAGAATATCTTAGCCTTCCAGGGCATGTTCCAGCCGATGTTGCAGCAGAACGGCTTGGCTTAACGGTCACGAGGGTATATCAATATATCAAAGCGGGTGAGCTTTCCTCACGCATAGTCAGAGGAAGGCACATGATAGCGGAGGCGGATTTAGAGACATTTGTACATAAGCGTATTCCTGCTGGTCGTAAGCGCATGGAGGCAGCGGCATGGCATCGTTATGGGAGTGGTATTCGTGTCTATGACCTTGTGATACAGGTCCAGGTGCGTGCAGGACAAACAAAGGCGTTCCGTCAACAGCTACAGGCATGGTCGGAGGAGCATGAACGTGCCTTCGATGGCTCGATGACACGCATCGTGCGCTACGACGAGAAGATTCCCGAACAAGTCATGATTATCCTTGTATGGAAAAGTAACGAGATGCCCAGCGAGGAGATACGCAAGCAACAACTCGATACATTCCAGCATGATTTCGCCGACCTGCTCGACTGGGACAATGCACAAATCACGTATGGACGTGTGTTGCTGACGACGTAGCATTTCGAGATAGTGTAGGCGATGGCAATTCAAGAACGAGAAAAAGCCGAAAAGCAGGAAGCGAGAGCATGACAAGGGCAAGTCACCTACAAAACCGATAGATAGAGAACCTCATAACTGCTAGCTAGCAATTTCGGGGAAACGATTCTATAATGATGGAATGATGAGGTGAAAGAAAACTCTATATAGGGCGTTTTGTGCGATATACAACACAGTAACCACAAAGGAGTGATGGCATGTCTGGTATTATCATCTCGCTCTTGCTCATAGCTGTCATCGGCTATCTATGGGGATCGATTCCTTCAGGCTACTGGATGGGCAAGCTTCTGCGTGGCAAGGATTTCGATATTCGAGATTATGGGAGTAAGAAGACCGGCGCAACCAACGTACGTCGTACACTCGGCAACGGACCTGCAATTATTGTCCTCATCATCGACCTCTCTAAGGGCATTGGTCCTGCACTGCTCGCACGATCCGTACCCGCTCTAAATGGCGCAGGATGGGGCATTATGGTGGCTGGAATAACTGCATTGCTAGGGCATTGTTACCCGATATTTATTGGCTTTCGCGGTGGACGTGGCGTGCTGACAGGTGCAGGTGCGACGCTTGTGATGTCCCCTCTCATCTTTTTAATTGCTGCAATTGTAGCGATAGGCACAATTGCAATCTCGCGTTATGTCTCGCTTGGCTCCATACTAGGTGCGCTTACCATTATGATCTGTGGTATTATTTTCCGCATTCTCGGTTGGGTCAGTACACCAGAAACCATCTTCCTCGTCGCTGGTCCTGCATTCGTCATTCTGTTGCACTATGACAATATCGGGCGTCTCCTCGCAGGCAAAGAGCGAAAGCTAGGCCAAAAAGAAGCCATTCCTGATAATGCCCCCACGCCCTCACGGGCGTGAACAAGCATAAAATATAGACAAGGTGTGCTCCGGTGGAGCACACCTTGTCTATATTTTATGCTTGAGATGCGCTTTTCCCTTCGGTGTTCCGAAAAATTGGTAGCGCACCAATCATATATTCGATGCCTGAGAATGCTGTCCAGATGACGGCGAGGATGAGCAAGACATCTGCTATTAATAACAGCCAATCTCCGAAGGCGAGCGTGTGACTACTGAAGTTAAGCATCAATGGGAAGAGCGAGAGTTGGCTAGCACCCAGACCCTTAGCGAGCAGTAGAGCCGACATCGCGATAAGCGTGATAAACGTTTTCTGCTTGCCCCATATGCCTGCTGGAATGACATGCCCTCTGGCTGCTGCCATAGAGCGCAGACCCGAAACCAGAAATTCACGAGTTACAATAATAAACACCACCCAGGCAGGCACAAACCCGACCTGTACCAGAGCGATCAAAATCGCACATACCAGTATTTTGTCGGCGGTCAGGTCTAAAAACACACCAAGTGAAGAGACAACTTTCAAACGGCGTGCGAGATAGCCATCAAAAAAGTCGGTGACAGATGCGAGCACAAACAACACAAACGAGGTCAAAAACGCCCACGGCTGATTTATCAGCACAAGCACAAAGATGAGGACCGTTGCCACCAATCGGCCTAGACTCAGCATATTGGGAAGTTGTCGCATAGCTTCATGCTCTCCTTGTCAACTCTGAAGTACGCCGCCATAATGCATAGGTACTGCTACTACTTAGAATACCACCTGCCGTCTGTATACGTGCCACATCCTCAGCTGTACGAATAAAACCGCCTGCGATAAATGGCCCAGGCAACATCTGTTGCAGCATAGAGGCAACAGAGGGAAAAATTACACCTGGCAATACCTCGACCACATCAGGGGCCGCGCGTGCAATTGTGCGTACGCCCGTTTCCATTGCTGAATCATCGACAAGGAGCAGGCGTTGAATCGTCACTAACCCTTCTGCCTTCCCAGCCGAGATCAATTGTGAGCGGCTGGTAATGATGGCATCTACGCCGATCTGGTGCAGATAGTGAATACCCGCACGATCCTTGCCCACTCCACTCACAAGGTCTACATGCACCACGATACCCTTACCACGTTCATGGACTTGTTCAACAAAAGGAGCCAGTTGAAAGGCATCACCTTTTAATAAAAAGAGGAGAGAGGTATCGGAATCCAGAGCAAGCTCCATATCCTCTTGTGATTTTATAGCTGCCGCAACGGGAAAAAGATGCGCCAAACGCAAAAATTCATGTTTTGTCATTATTTTATTTACCAGTCTTTAATGCAGAGTTCAAAGGGGCGGTCAACCCTTTGTAGGGTATAGGATGTCTCCACTCATTCTTCCAACATATGGTTTCACCACCATAGTCGGCGAGGAAAGGAAAAAGCTAGAAAGCCCTTGACAAATAGAACTCTGCCGAGTAATATCATTATAAGCCAACTGGAACGCCTTGTATAGTTCTTGTAAACTCTACTAGGTTCTTTCGTTTGGAGAACCTCACATTCATTCTAAGGCACCTTCGCCGTGAAAGAACTACACGGACTCGAAGATGTGTTGGACATGATAAGACAAAAAAACGCTCGTGACCAACTCGCCTACAACTGCATATGTTAGAAGGACAGTGAAATGAAAAGTCCTGAGCCACCTTTTCCAGAGGAAGAGGCTTGGGGCTTTGTTGTTTTACGCTAGAACCAGAGGTGCATTATGCCTGTTGGGTCCTGTGAATCACTGCTCGCTCTTTCAACGCAGTGCAAGATGATACCACTCGTCGAGAGTCGTACACAGCTTGTACGTATTCTCGATACTCGCAATATCAACGCTATTTTTCTTAGGCACTGCAACCTTTTTGACCTTGCAGGACTGTTAGAGCAAGTGCGAAAGCGAAATATCGCGGTGTATGTCAGTATTGACCATATTGACGGCATTCACGCAGACAACGCGGGCCTTCAATACTTGGTTCAATCATTGCACATTCAAGGCATCATTTCGAGTCATCCGCGCACTCTGGCACTCAGTAAACAGCTAGAATTAGAAACGATCCAACGTATTTTTGCACTAGATTCAACGGGTATAGAGGCCGCATTAGAGTCGGTGGACGTTGCTACAGTTGATATACTTGATATTTCTCCCGCTCTTGTGGTTCCTCACGTCGCCTCGAAACTTCAGGGGGTACGTCCATTTATCGCCTCTGGCTTGATTCAAACGCTACAGCAAATGCACACGGTGTTGCGTGCAGGAGCTACTAGTGTTGTGGTCGCACGCGAAGATTTATGGACATAGCAGACAAAAAAGCAGTACTACTCGCTTACCTATTCCTGCATTGGCAGTGATGCCTATGCGTTTTTGATACATTGTCGTTATGAGTGCAATACTTCTATTGCACTCAGGTACAAGGAAGAAAGAGGGCTACTCGATGGCAAAGTACATACTTGCCCTGGATCAGGGTACTACCAGTTCACGCTCAATCGTTTTCAATCATGATGGTGAAATCGTAAGCGTAGCACAGCAAGAATTTCCGCAGATTTTCCCCGCACCTGGACTGGTTGAGCATGACCCAGAAGCCATTTGGTCAAGTCAGTTGGCAGTCGCGCAAGAAGCATTCAAGAAATCGGGCGCATCGGCAGACGACATCGCGGCTATTGGTATCACCAATCAGCGTGAAACAGCGATTGTATGGGAGAAATCCACTGGGAAGCCTGTCTACAACGCGATTGTATGGCAGAGTCGTCTTACCGTTCCTATCTGCGAAGCACTAGTAGCCAAGGGTTTCGATAAGGAAATTTATAGCCGCACAGGTCTTGTCACCGACGCCTATTTCTCTGGCACGAAAGTAAAGTGGATTCTCGACAACGTTGCAGGCGCACGTGAGAAGGCGGAGCGCGGCGAATTAGCATTTGGGAATGTTGATACCTTCCTGATGTGGCGTCTCTCGAAGGGACGTATTCACGCAACTGATCCCACAAATGCTTCGCGTACTCTGCTCTACAACATCTACGAAAAGAAATGGGATGATGTCATTCTCAAAGAGTTGGGCATCCCCTCCTCTATGCTGCCCGAAGTAAAGCCATCGAGTGGCATCTTTGGTGAAACTGATGCAGAGTTTTTTGGTGCTCCCCTTAAACTAGCTGGTGTTGCAGGCGACCAGCAAGCAGCAACCTTTGGACAGGTATGCTACGAAGTTGGTATGGCTAAAAACACCTACGGTACCGGTAACTTCATGCTTATTAATACCGGCACCAAAGCTGTTCCATCCAAAAACAAACTCCTTACGACCATCGCTTGGGGCATCGGCGATGAGACCATTTACGCGCTTGAAGGCTCCATCTTCGTCACAGGCGCAGCAGTGCAATGGTTACGTGACGGAATGAAAGCAATTACAAACAGCGCGGATGTAGAAGCGTTAGCGGCAAGCGAAAAAGATAACGGTGGTGTGTATCTTGTACCTGCCTTTGTTGGTCTTGGTGCGCCATATTGGGACCCCTATGCTCGTGGTATTATCGCTGGCCTGTCGCGTGGTTCTACCATAGGGCATGTCGCACGTGCAACGCTGGAATCCATGTGCTATCAGACGCGCGATGTGTTAGAAGCTATGAACGCTGATAGTGGCGTTGACCTCAAAACACTTCGTGTTGATGGTGGCGCGGTTGTTAACAACCTGCTCATGCAATTCCAGGCCGATATTCTCGGTGTACCTGTGCAGCGACCAAAAATCGCGGAAACAACGGCACTTGGTGCTGCCTATCTCGCCGGTCTAGCGGTTGGCTTCTGGTCCAGTGAAGAAGAGCTTACCAAATTGTGGGCCATCGACCGTACCTTCGAGCCGACATTCAGCGCAGACCAGCGTGAGTCGCTCTATGCTGATTGGAAGAAAGCTGTAGAGCGTTCTCGCGGTTGGGAGCAACCTGCCCCTAAATCGGCTAGCTAAATCGTAACCAGTTCCTCTTTTACAAGGTATCAGGAATAGAAGCTTCTGTTCCTGATACATTCGTAAATTTTTATATTGTCTCATGGGATATGTCAGCACCTTTTCTCGTCTGTCATATCCATAACACTAACAGTTGTTCTTGTAGTGTTTCCCTTTAATGCGTTCCCTATCAGGATTTTTCTTTCCACGCGGCAACGTGTTGCCGCTCTTCTCATGATGAGAGAAATGGAGTGATTCCTCATGGCACAAATCGTAGAAAGAAACAGAGTTCCCGCACTTGCTGGTACAGCAGGTGAGGCAATTGCTGAGTTCTTCGGGACAATGGTTCTTCTTCTTTTCGGCGACGGATGTGTCGCCACGTTTGTAGCATTTACCAACATAGGTACAAACAATGCAGCGACACCCTTTGCTAACACTTGGACGGTTATCATCTTTGGTTGGGGTCTTGCAGTCATGCTCGGTATCTACGTCTCAGGCGCAATTAGTGGTGCTCATCTAAATCCTGCCGTTACAATCGCGTTGGCGGCAACGCGTCGCTTCGCTTGGAACAAAGTGGGTGCGTACATTCTGGCTCAGGTCCTGGGTGCTTTCGTTGCTGCCGCCATTCTCTACTTCGTGTACTATGGTGCTCTTAATCATGCAACATCAATAGCAGCGGCAGCTACACCAGGTACTGACTGGGTACAGGCTGTCGGTGGCGTCTTCTACACCTCGCCTAAGTCTTTCGTTGGCCTCTTTGGTGCCTTCGGCGATGAGTTTCTTGGTACTGCACTGTTGGTTGGCTTAATCGTAGCGATCACTGATACAAAGAACCAGCCGGTGCAGGCAAACCTGAACCCGCTCATCATTGGTTTCTTGATTGTAGCAATTGGTGCATCATTCGGCCTCAACACGGGCTACGCAATCAACCCTGCTCGTGACTTCGGGCCACGCCTCTGGGTTGCTCTCGTCAGTGGTGGCGAAAGTTTCTCCGTTAACAACTACTACTTCTGGGTTCCGATTGTCGCTCCCATCCTCGGAGGTGTCGTAGGTGCATTCATCTATGACTACACTATAGGTCGGGTTATCGCGGCACGAGGATTACTGAAGTCCGGTGATTCAGTCGCTTCTGGGGAGTCAGTACGGGAACCCGCAGTAGACTAGGTACTAGTAACATCGCGCACATAGAAAGGAAGAAGAGACGACTAGGGTAGAGTAAAGCTCTAATGAGGACAAGGGCACCCGCAAGGGGATGCCCCTCCCATAGACGAACTCGCTTCCCATGCATTAACGTTGTAT
>CAXUIS010000199.1:0-10028 GCA_964250915.1 uncultured Ktedonobacteraceae bacterium
ACAGAGCTAGAAGGATTGGGCAAAGAAATTTGGGAGGGTATCGATGCTCAGGAGTATGTTGATCGAGAACGTAGCTCTTGGGACAACGATCCATCTTATAGTATATTTAATGAGACTTAGACCGAAAGTGACAAATGTTAACAATTTTGATATGATTGAGCAAAGATGTTATGAAGTACCTTTTTAAAGAGGAGCCTGACCTATGTCAACATATACCTATAAAGATGCATTTGATAATGTTACAAATAGCATTCAACATCTGTCTCCTGAAGAGCAAATCAGGTTATTGGATGATGTAAAAGCTTCCATAAAAAGCAATGAGCAGGAAGAACCACAGCATAGTATTATGGAGTTTATGGGCTTTGCAGAGGATTCATGGAAAGACGTTGATGTGTCAAAGTATCTTAGTGAAGAAAGAAGTGCTTGGGGTAAAAGTGATAGGGTAAGAAAATCATGGGATGGGTAGATGCTCTAAAGGGAAGTTTAGTATACGTAGATACTGCTCCCTTTATTTATTTTACAGAAAAGCACCCTACCTATTTAAAAATGGTTTATCCGTTTTTTGAAGCGATGGACCGTAATCAAGTCAAAGTTGTTACGTCTACTGTGACTATACTTGAAGTACTCGTTAATCCTATAAAGCAAAAAGACGCCAAAACGATACGAATGTATCGTAGCCTCTTCTTCAACACGCGCGGCTTACGGACTATTGATGTTTCTCAACAAATAGCACAGGAAGCTGCTAGACTACGTGCTTTTTATCCAAAGCTAGAGACTCCCGATGCTATTCACATGGCAACAGCCATCTATATGAACATTACCTATTTTCTTACAAACGATTCTCGGCTACCATCCATACCAGAACTTAAAATCATAGTACTTGACGAACTCAAAACACGACCAGAATATTTAACACCAGACGATTTACACTAGCCTTATACTAACACTAGCAACGTTACACAATGCAAGGAGCATACACACATGTCTTTCGATATTATCAAGGGTATGGCAACAACCATCAAGAATATGGGCAAGAAGCCAACCACTATTTCGTATCCAGAAGAGGAGCGAGAGTTACCACCACGCTTCCGAGGTCGTCATGTCCTGCACCGTTATGAGAACGATCTCGAACGCTGCGTGGGCTGCTACCTCTGCGCGGGTGCCTGTCCCGCCGACGCAATCTACATAGAGGCCGAGGAGAATACCGAAGAGAATCGTGTCTCGGCTGGCGAACGATACGCGAAAACCTTCGATGTCAACTTATTGCGCTGTATCTTCTGTGGCTACTGTCAGGCCGCCTGTCCTACAGGAGCGATTACACTGGAACATGACTATAAACTCGCCGCCTACTATCCCGAAAATCTCGTCTACCACAAAGAGCAACTGCTTGAAGTCAAGGGTCAGCACACCGTCGGCTCAAACGACGTATGGACAGAACCCGCGCCACAAGACGCCGTACAGCCAGTGCCACAAGATACCAGAGTCTTCGACGGGTCCGCCACAAGTGCGGCAGCCGTTGGACTGGGCAACGCGCATCTTGAGCGTCCTGTTCTGTTGACGGACGAAGAGCAAGACGAGGACAGGAGAAAACTCTAATGGATACCGCGACAATTATAGCATTTTATGTCCTAGCGGTTGCTACAACAGCCTCCGCGCTTGGCGTGATCAGCTTCAAAAACGCGGTCCATAGTGCCTTGAGCCTGATTTTAACGCTCATCTTTCTCGCGCTTTTCTATCTACAACTAGGGGCAATGTTCATCGCTATCGTGCAAATCCTGATTTATGCCGGGGCAATTATGGTCTTGTTCCTCTTTGTCGTCACGATGCTCGCACCTGATGGCGGAGACGTAGAAGGCTTGCGTGACCCCATTTCCTGGCAGCGTATTGTCGGTGGTCTTCTTGGCTTGTCGCTCGTCGGAGCCTTGAGTTATCTGCTCTTTACCGGAGCCGTCAACACAGTTACCACAAAAGCACCTGCTAGCGAGGGACTACAAGCAGTCGTGGACAAGCATGGCAACATCGAAGCATTTGGTCTCGCCCTTTTTCACGGCTTCGCCTTCCCATTCGAGGTCACAAGCCTTCTCATTGTCGTCGCTATATTAGGTGCAATGGTCTTTGGACGCCGTGTGTAACAATCAAAACATCTGTAGGGGTCTAATTCATTACACCCTCTCGCCAATCGACCATGTTCACAGGATTGATGAAGCGTTTCATATGGTCTTCCAACATAGTTTATCGCCAAAAGGGTGTAATGAATTAGACCCCTACAGAGGCCCGTCCCTAGAAGGAGAAATATATATGCCATTATCAGCATATCTCATTGTGAGTGCAATATTATTCACCATCGGTGTATTGGGCGTGCTTATTCGGCGCAGCCCACTCGTTATATTTATGTCTATTGAATTGATGCTCAATGCCGTCAATCTCTCATTTGTGGCCTTCTCACACTTTCTCGACTCGGCTGATGGACAAATGTTTGTCTTTCTCGTGCTAACCGTTGCCGCCGCAGAGGTCGTCGTCGGTCTAGCTATTATCGTCTCCATCTTCCGCACGCGCCGCAATATTGATGTTGACGAAATGAACGTATTGCGAGGCTAATTTCATGACAAATCTTAGTATATGGGTGCTATTACTACCGCTCCTAGGCTTTATCCTCCTGGGCATACTTGGTAGGTCACTCTCACGCACAGTCATTCTTGCTATCGCGTGGGGAGCTTGTAGTCTGGCCTTTGTCTGTGCCGCTATCAGCTTCCTCTCCATGCTTGGCACAACACCGGACTCAGCACGAGTTGTCGATTCGACCATCTACACATGGGTCGCGTCTGGCACCTTTCAACTGAATTTTGGTCTGCTTTATGACCCGCTTTCTGCAACGCTCTTAATGATCATCACAGGTGTTGGTCTGCTCATCCACATCTATTCAGCAGGCTATATGGAAGATGATCCGAGTTTCTGGCGTTTCTTTGCCTATCTCAACTTCTTTATTTTCTCGATGGTCTTACTTGTGCTTGCGGATAATTTTCTATTCCTACTCGTTGGTTGGGGACTAGTCGGACTTGCGTCATTCTTACTGATTGGCTTCTGGTATCAACGACGTAAAGCTATTGCAGCCGCGCAAAAAGCTCTTGTTATCAACATCATTGGTGACGTTGGCTTGATGCTTGCTATCTTCCTGATCTTCATAAACTTTGGCAGTCTCAACTACCAGAACGTTTTCAGTAGAGTAGGAAGTGCCTCAACGGGAGCCGTTACCGCTATCTGCTTGCTGCTTTTCGTTGCCTGTGCCGCGAAATCCGCACAGTTGCCACTCTATATGTGGTTGCCCGATGCAATGGAGGGTCCAACTCCCGTCAGTGCGTTGATTCATGCGGCAACGATGGTCACAGCTGGTGTTTATCTTGTAGCACGCACAAACACACTGTTTACGGCTGCCCCTATCGCATTGAATGTTGTAGCTGCTATTGGTGGGGCAACGGCATTGTTCGCCGCTACGATTGCGCTTTTCCAACTCGATATCAAACGTGTCCTGGCCTACTCGACCATCAGTCAGCTTGGCTACATGTTTTTAGGTGAGGGTGCTGGCAACTATAGTGCGGGTATCTTTCACCTGACGACACATGCCTACTTCAAAGCCCTACTCTTCCTGGGTGCAGGTGCGGTTATTCACGCGCTGAGTGGAGAGCAAGACATGCGTAAGATGGGTGGCCTACGCAGTAAGCTGCCTATCACATTCGGGACGTTCTTGATTGGAGCACTTGCCATTAGCGGTATCTTTCCCCTCTCAGGCTTTTGGAGCAAGGATGAGATACTCGGTTCGATGCTGGCACAGGCAACGGCAACAGGGAACGTCTGGTACTACATTCTGTGGGGTGTTGGTCTGCTCACAGTTGGTCTCACTGCATTCTACATGTTCCGTCTCTTCTTCGGTATCTTCTTTGGCTCCTATCGCGGCGGTACAGCCGTGGCACAGCAGGACGATGAGGAAGACGAAACGGGTGGACACCACGCAGGCAATGTGCGCTATGGCGATATTCATGAAGTAGGACCGATTATGTCGGTGCCATTGATAATTCTCGCTTTCCTTTCAATTATTGGTGGCTTCGTCGGTTCGCTAGCAATCTTTGGAGCCTCAAACTGGCATCCATTGTCAGGCTTTCTCGGCACACGCGCACCAGCGATTGAGCCATCGTTAGCCGTTTCATGGACTTCAACGGGCCTGAGTCTTGCACTTGCAATCGTTGGCATCTTCGCCGCATATTCGCTTTATCGACGCGGCTTTGCATATAAAGAAAACAAGAGTCCGTTGTATCAGCTTGTACTCAACAAATATTATGTTGATGAGGGCTTGACACTCCTCCTGATCAATCCTATTCTCGCGTTTGCGCGTGCCGCAACACGCTTCCTGGAAGGCGACACATTGGACGGTGGAGCGCGTGGCTTCGCGTTCCTGTTTCGAGGGACAAGCACTGGTCTGCGTCGCTTACAAACAGGCTACATGCGTAACTATGCCCTGGCAATTCTGCTAGGTGCCGTCCTGATAGTTGTCTACTTCGCGGTGAGGGGGTAACGGTCATGTTTCCATTACTAACAACAATTACCTTTCTCCCGCTTGTGGGAGGTATTGCGCTACTTTTCTTACCTAAGGAGCAGCTTGGCGCGATACGTTGGACAGCACTGGGTATCGCAATTGCGAACTTGATACTCGCCTTGATTTTACTGCTTGGCTATTCGCAGTCAAATGTAAGTGCGACCTTTACCGGTACATTTCTGTTTACTGAAAAGTTGACATGGATTTCGTCGCTTGGCATCAACTACAGTCTTGGAGTCGATGGTATCAGTGTCTTGCTCGTTGTCCTGACGGCTCTTTTGACACCTATCTGTATTCTTGCCTCGTTCCCGATTGAGCAGAAGGTCAAGAACTACATGGCCTTTATGTTATTGCTTGAATGTGGCATTATCGGCGTATTTGTGTCAACAAACCTGTTCCTATTCTATATCTTTTGGGAACTCATGCTCATTCCCGCCTACTTCCTGGTCGGCAGTTGGGGCGGTCCACGACGCATCTATGCCGCGTTCAAGTTTGTTCTCTTCACCTCAGTCGGTAGCTTAATCATGTTGGCAGGAGTAATCGCTATTGGCTATTATCACCAACTCGCGGCGGGTGGAGGCTACACCCTTGAGCTATCATCACTACTGAACACAAAGTTGGATAACGGGACACAGATGTGGCTCTTCCTGGCGTTCGCGGCGGCGTTCGCGGTCAAGGTTCCCTTTATCCCGTTCCATAGCTGGCTACCCGATACCTATAGCGAGGCACCTGCGCCTGTAACGGCAATGCTCGCTGGCGCGATGTCGAAGACTGGGGCATACGGTTTTCTACGCTTCTGTATTCCGCTCTTTCCACAAGCGGCTCAGACATTAGCACCATTATTCAACACGTTAGCGGTTATCGGCATTCTCTACTGTGCTGTGTTGGCCTTGACGCAGACGGACATGAAGCGTTTGTTAGGCTATTCCAGTATCAGTCACCTCGGTGTAGTTATGCTTGGTATGTTTGCCTTCAATGTGCAAGGTGCTGAAGGTTCCGTGTTACAGATGGTCAATCACGGTATCACGACTGCCGCCCTCTTCCTGATTGTCGGTTTCATCGAGCGACGTGCGGGAACGCGCCGTATCAGCGACTTCGGGGGTATGGCGGTACGTGTACCCGTGCTTGCAACGGTTATGTTTATCGCTGTGCTATCGTCACTTGGTTTGCCTGGACTCAACAGTTTCGCGGGTGAGTTTCTCGCGTTCCTCGGTGCCTTCCGTAGCAATGTTGTCTTTGGGACGCTTGGCACCATTGTTGTTGTGCCTGCCGCGTGGTATCTCATCCGCTTCTTTCAGGGTGTGATGGAGGGAACGCGTAACTCAGAGGCCGTGACAGTCAAGCGGAGAAGTATGTTCAGCGATATCAGTCTGCGCGAGTTTGTGTCAATCTCACCACTTTTACTCTTAATCTTTTATATTGGCCTGCAACCCTTGCCCTTGACCGCGATTTTGGAGCCGTCGGTACTGAGTACGCTGCAAAATCTTGGCAACGCGTTTGTGAGATAGAGGTTCATCATGACGTTTACCTATTCAGTCACCGCTTTGGATTGGGCGCGTATCGCGCCCGAACTGGTCCTGGCGGGTATCACGCTTCTTATTATGATGGTGGACCTGTTCTTACCACAAACGGGAAGCGGTCCTAAAGACAGGCATAGCGGTACATCAAACTTTACTGCCTTGCCTCTGTTAAGCATTATCGGTATCCTGGGAGCGTTCATTGCCACAATCATACTTTTTGTGGCGGGACCTTATCCGCCAACGAGTGGTACAAATATAACTCTGTATATTCCACGCTATGCATTTAACAATATGATTAGTGCTGATTGGGGTTCACTCTACGGCTATCTCATCGTGCTAAGCGCAAGCTTGCTTGGGGTGTTGTTCTCGCCTGCATATCTCAAGCGACTCAACCTTGTACATCAAGGCGAATACTACGCGCTGTTGATGCTTGCGACGATTGGCATGATGTTGCTCACGGCTGCTGCGAGCTTCCTGGTCGTCTTTATCGGTATCGAGATGCTCTCGCTATCACTGTACATCCTATGTGGTTTTGTGGCACGGCGCACGAGTTCGCAAGAGTCGGGTATGAAATACTTCCTGCTTAGCTCATTCGCCTCGGCCTTTCTGCTCTATGGTATTGCGTTGACCTATGGCGCAACGGGCAACACATCGTTTGCGGGTATCCAAAGTTTTTTAAGCGGACACACCTCGTCATTCCCAACACATGCAATGCTGCTTATTGGTATGGGACTACTCGCCGTTGGCTTTGCCTTCAAGGTCTCGGCAGTTCCCTTTCAAGCATGGACACCCGATGTGTATGAAGGCGCGCCTGCACCCGTAACTGCGTTTATGTCGATTGCGACAAAGGCGGCGGCAATCATTGCTTTTGCGCGTGTCTTCGGTGTTGTCCTCTACAACGTCCATAATGACTGGTTGCCTATCATTGAGACGATCACCATTCTGACAATTATCGGTGGGAACGTCCTCGCATTGGTACAGAGCAATCTGAAACGTCTGCTCGCCTACTCCGGTATTGCTCATGCTGGCTATCTCTTGATTGGCATTGTGGCTGCTTCTGCAACCGTCGTTGGTACTGGTTTCCCTGACACTCGCACGACTGCGCTTTCGTCAATTCTTTTCTACCTGCTCTGCTATACCTTCCTGAATATGGGTGCCTTCGGTATCGCGTCATTGCTTGAACGCGCCGACAATTCAGGCAATGATATACAGGACCTACGCGGCCTCTGGTATCGCCGTCCTGTCATGGCTGGTCTGCTTGCGTTCTTCCTGCTTGGTCTGGCAGGTTTCCCACCAATGGCGGGTTTTGCTGGCAAATACTATCTGTTCTATGCCGCGCTCAATAGTGGACATCCTGAGTTGCTCATCATCGGCGTTCTTGCTAGCATTTTGGGTATGTACTACTACTTGCGCATCATCGCGGCAATGTTTATGGAGGGTGATAGTGCGTTAGCACAGGTGCTAGGGTTGGGCGACACTCCTGCGACTACAACATCTGTTCCCACAACACCACGTGTTGTTCCTTCAGCACCACGCGTTCCCTCTACACCACGCGTTGTTCCGGCAAAAGTCGGTACGACTGGTTCAACAGGAAGACTTGGTACATCCTCATCTGCTACTGCGGTTGCAGTCAAGATGCCGACAGCAGGTCTAACGCAAACAGCATCGCCCGTTGTCGATGCCTCAACTGAGCAAGAGGCCACTGGTGGTTTGAACTGGATAACATGGACAGGTATTGGTATCGCTGCTGTTGGAGCAATAGCAATGGGTACAATTCTGCCATTCTGGTTGATTGGTCTCGCACAACAAGCGGCGAATATGATGATTAGATAGTAGTGAGCATCGTTGGGGAGCAAGGGCACCCGCAAGGGGATCCCCTCCCATATACGCCAGGACATGCGACTAACGTGTATGGGAGGGGCATCCCCTTGCGGGTGCCCTGATTTCTCAATGTTTTATGGAAGTAAAAGAGGAATTGAGCATATGACGACACAACACGTTGCACCCTATGGGTCCTGGAAATCACTTATCACACCTGACCTGATTACATCGGCCTCAATTCGGCTCGGTATGACCGCACTTGATGGACAAGATACCTATTGGCTTGAGGGGCGACCAAACGAGGGTGGGCGCAATGTACTTGTGCATCGTGCTGCGGATGGTACAACGACAGACCTTACACCACAGTCTTTTAACGTACGGACCCGCGTTCATGAATATGGTGGTGGGGATTATGTTGTGAACAATGGAACCGTCTATTTCTCGAATTTCTCTGATCAACGCATTTACCGACTGACTCCTGGTGCCGCTCCTGAACCCATAACGCCAGAGGCCGAGATGCGTTACGCGGACTACACAATGGACTTGCGACGCAATCGCTTGATTTGTGTACGCGAAGACCATACGGATACAACGCATGAAGCTGTGAATACACTGGTGAGCGTCACGCTTGATGGTAGTGGACGTGTAGAGGAACTGGTCGCAGGTAACGACTTTTACTCAACGCCGCGTCTCAGTCCTGACGAGGCACAGCTAGCGTGGCTCACCTGGAAACACCCGAACATGCCGTGGGATGGCACAGAGCTATGGGTCGGTGATATCGTCGATGGACAGGTCGTGACAGGTCGGCGCGTGGCGGGTGGACTCCGCGAGTCCATTTTTCAACCTTCATGGTCGCCGGATGGCATTCTGCATTTCGTCTCGGACCGCAGTGGTTGGTGGAACCTGTACCGTTTGCATGATGGAGCATATCAACCACTGTACGAGAAAGATGCGGAATTTGGGGAGCCACAATGGATTTTTGGGATGTCAAGCTACGGTTTTGCTTCGTCCGAACGCATTATTTGTCGCTATGAGCAACATGGCAATGAGCATCTTGCAAGCTTGAATACCACAACGGGCGTCCTTGAGACGTTTCATCTTCCATACACCTTTATACGCGAGGTACTGGTAACGCCCAATCGTGTGCTCTTCAAAGGAGCTGCACCTGATGTGCCGCTATCGGTTGTGCAACTCGAACTTGAAACATCTCAAAGTACACTGCTGCAAAGCTCCAGTAGTATAACGCTTGATGCTGCGTATATCTCAATGCCACACGCGATTGAGTTTCCAACTGAACACGAGAAAACGGCGCACGCATTTTTCTATCCACCGCGCAATCCCGAATATGTCGCGCATTCCGAAGAATTGCCACCCCTACTTGTGATGAGTCATGGCGGTCCAACCAGCGCGACCACAAGCAAGCTCAATCTCGAAATCCAGTTCTGGACGAGTCGTGGCTTTGCTGTCCTTGACGTAAACTATGGCGGTAGTACAGGTTACGGGCGCGAGTATCGTGAGCGGCTTAATGGTCAATGGGGGGTTGTCGATGTTGACGATTGCATTAACGGCGCGAACTATCTCGTAAAACGTAGGGATGTCGATGGCAACCGACTTGCTATTACAGGGGGTAGCGCAGGTGGCTACACAACATTGTGTGCGCTTACCTTCCGCGATACCTTCAAGGCAGGAGGCAGTCACTACGGTATAGGCGACATCGAGTCTCTTTTAGCTGATGGACATAAGTTCGAGTCGCACTATGACAGCACCCTTATTGCTCCTTATCCCGAAGGCCGCGAACTGTATCACGAGCGTTCACCTCTCTTCTACACCGACCAACTCTCGGTCCCTGTCATCTTCTTTCAAGGCTCAGAGGACAAGGTTGTGACGCCGAATCAGGCTGAACGCATGGTTGAAGCCCTACGCGCTAAGAAGGTACCCGTTGCCTATCTTCTCTTTGAAGGCGAGGGACATGGCTTCCGACGCGCCGAAAACATTAAACGTGCTCTCGAAGCTGAATTATACTTCTACTCAAGAGTGTTTGGCTTTGAACTCGCCGATAAGGTTGAACCTGTTGTAATTGAAAATATGTAGGGACTGAT
>CAXUIS010000200.1:0-4950 GCA_964250915.1 uncultured Ktedonobacteraceae bacterium
TTCGTGAGGGTGGGCGTACCGTGGGTGCAGGTATCTGTACCAAAATCGAAAGCTAAGGTTTTATTGGGGCCGCAGCCTAGTATGCGGCCCCACACCCATATCAGGAGAGAAAAATGGCGACAGGAACGAAACAGCGTATCCGCATTCGACTGAAAGCATACGATCATCGTATTCTTGACCAGTCGGCAATGCAGATCGTTGATACTGCTCAGCAGACAGGCGCACGTGTCTCAGGTCCGGTACCTCTACCCACAGAGATTGATAAATTTACGGTCATGCAATCACCGTTCGTTCATAAGGACTCTCGTGAGCAATTCGAGATTCGTACACACAAGCGCTTGATTGATATCATTGATCCAACCAACCGAACCGTCGAAGCTTTGACACGTTTGAATCTGCCCGCAGGCGTAGATATCGAAATCAAACTGTAGCAAAGATATAGGGTGTGCCTTGTGGGTGTGCTAAAGCAGACCCATACACGATGGTACCCCTGTACGGGTCTGCTTTAAGCACACCTCTACAGTTGAGGAGAGGAGAAGATATGCTGGATGCATTATTGGGCAGAAAGATCGGCATGACTCAGGTATTTGGACCAAATGGAACGGTCGTACCTGTGACAATCATCGAGGTCGGCCCTTGCTTTGTAACACAAGTCAAAACCGTTACAAACGACGGTTACGAAGCCGTACAAATTGGCTTCGAGCAGACAACAAATAAGCACTCTACCCGTCCTGAGCTAGGACATTTGGGACATAACCTGCCATTGCTGAAGGGGCAGCGTAAAGCTTTGCAGACACATCAGCAGGGCGAGCGCACAAAAGCAAAGACTGATGCTGGCACTACCGAGGGCGAAGCAACAACTGAAACAACCTCGGAGACAACGACAGAGAAGGCTAGCAAGCAAGTTCAGCGCCTCTTAAAAATACAGGCAAATCGTCAGCGTCGCCCTGGTCCAGAGCTAGGACCATTCAAGGTTGTACGCGAGGTTGGCTTGCAAAGAGGCACGACACCTGAGAAGATCGAACTCGGCTCACAATTTGACGCTGGTCTATTTACGATTGGCGAAGCGGTTGATGTTGTCGGGACCACAAAGGGTAAAGGCTTCCAGGGTGGTGTAAAGCGGCACGGCTTTAGGGGTGGCCCTAAGACACATGGTCAGTCAGACCGTCATCGCGCACCAGGCTCAATCGGTTCGGGTACAACCCCAGGCCGAGTGCTCAAAGGAACGCGCATGGCTGGTCATATGGGCAATGTGCGTGTTACCGCGAAGAAACTACAAGTGGTTCAGGCTGATCCTGAGCGTAACCTATTGGTCGTAAAGGGGTCTGTCCCTGGTGCCAACGGGAGCCTGCTCACGGTCAAGAAGCATGTGATGAGGTAAACCGAAATGCCCTCGACTAAAGTATATAACATGGCTGGAGAAGCCGTAGAAGACCTGGAACTCAGCGAGCAGGTGTTCGGAGTTACCCCTAACGTGTCGGTATTGCACCAGGTTGTCACCGCGCAACTGGTGAACCGTCGTCAGGGTAATGCTTCAACCAAGACTCGTAGTGAAGTATCGGGTGGTGGTAGAAAGCCCTATAAACAAAAGGGCACAGGTAACGCTCGTCAGGGTAGCACACGCGCGCCCCAGTATCGTCATGGTGGTGTTGTGTGGGGTCCAAGACCTCATCCGTATCATCACGATGTGCCGAAGAAGATGCGCCGTCTGGCTATTCGTTCGGCTTTATCTGACAAAGTAGCGAATGCAAGCTTGATTGTGGTCAACGAACTCGGACTGGAAACGCCAAGCACAAAGGGCATGCTGAAGTTGTTAGCACAACTACCAACTCCTGGCAAGCGGGTCCTTATGATGTTGCCACAGCGTGACGAGAATGTCGTGTTATCAACACGTAACATTCCTCTTGCGAAGGTTCAACATGTCGCTTCGATTAACGTGATCGAGTTGTTGAAGCATGATTACGTCATCATGCCAGTAAAGACCGTGCGCTGGCTCGAACTCGTCTTTGGCGAGGGCTTGAGCGCGGAAGCAGCGACAGCGCAAATTTTTGATGAGGCGGCTGATACGACCGACAGCACAGCTACACCACCAACGGGCAGCGGAACGTTGACGGCAGAGCCACTCATTGCTCCCGCTCAGGGTGAGACGTTACCACTTGTGCCTACACCATCTGAAGATGGGACGACACAAGCAACGCCATCAACCGATAGCGAAGCATAGGGGAGAAAACTGTGGAGATTACAGAAATTCTGCGTCAAGGTCTCGTCACTGAAAAGACCGTACGACTACAAGAGCAGAACAAATACACGTTCAAGGTAGCGGTACAGGCCAACAAAATTGATGTGCGTCGTGCCGTCGAGACCATCTTTAAGGTAAAGGTTCTCTCGGTCAACATGATTCGCATGCCCGGCAAAGTGAAAATGATTCGACGAAAAGGGTCTGCTCCCCGGCCTGTAGAGGCGCGTGAGTGGAAGAAGGCGATTGTCACACTCCAAGCGGGCCAGACAATCGACGCATTGAAGGCGTAAGGTAAGGATTGAGCTATGCCAATTAGACAGTATCGACCAACGTCTCCTGGGCGTCGTGGCATGTCTGTTTCGACATTCGAGGAGATCACAAAGACAAAACCAGAGAAGTCACTGACCGTCAAGCTGAATAAGCATGCTGGACGTAACAATCAGGGTAAGATCACCGTCCGTCACCGTGGTGGTGGTGAGAAGCGCGCCTATCGCATCATTGACTTCAAGCGCAACAAATTGGATGTGCCAGCCAGAGTTGCTGCTATCGAGTACGATCCAAATCGTACTTCACGTATCGCTCTTTTGCACTACGTCGATGGCGAGAAGCGTTATATTCTAGCACCTGTCGGACTGAAAGTTGGAGACCGTGTGCAGGCTGGACCAGATGCGGACATCCGCGTTGGTAACGCGTTGCCATTGAAGAATATTCCAACTGGCACAACCATTCACAACATCGAGCTGGAAAAGGGCCGTGGCGGTCAAATGGTACGCAGTGCGGGCGTAGGGGCGCAGTTGATGGCAAAAGAGGGCGACTATGCACTCATTCGTTTGCCCTCAGGTGAGCAACGCAACGTCAACATTCTGTGTATGGCGACAATTGGACAGGTCGGCAACGTCGATCACGAAAACCAGAGTATTGGTAAAGCGGGACGTTCACGACATATGGGTCGTCGTCCAACGGTTCGCGGTTCGGCAATGAACCCGAACGATCATCCACATGGTGGTGGTGAAGGTCGCGCACCTATTGGTGGGCAGCCACAAACTCCATGGGGCAAACCAGCACTTGGCTTTAAGACTCGTAACAATAAGAGGACTGACCGCTTCATTGTCCGTCGTCGCAATGCAGGCAGGAGGAAGTAATGTCGCGTTCAAGAAAAAAAGGACCATATATTCATCCTTCGCTCAGAAAGAAAATTCTGGTCATGAGGAGAAGCGGGGACCGTCGTCTGATCAAAACGTGGTCGCGTGCTTCAATGATCTTCCCTGAGATGGTGGGTATGACCATTGGTGTACATAACGGCAAGACTCATGTGCCGGTTTATGTCAGTGAGAATATGGTTGGTCATAAGTTAGGTGAGTTCTCACCCACGCGCCACTTCCGTGGTCATGCGGGCGGTAAGAATGAGAAAACCACGTCAGTACGATAGGGACGCAATCTATCGCATGCATGCAGGGCGTATCTGAAGAACGCCCCCGTAGAGGTATAAAATGCAAGTCAGGGCTATTGCAAAAGATATTGGCATTCCGCCGCGCAAGATGCGTCTGGTCACGAACGCGGTGAAAGGGCTTCGGGTAAATGAGGCTCTGGCTATTCTTCAATTCATGCCACAAGCTGGTGCCACACCCGTAAGCAAAGTGGTGGCATCGGCGGCGGCAAACGCGGAGAATAACTATAATCTTAATCCAGATCGACTCTATATTCTCAATATTATGGCGGATGACTCATTTCGGATTAAGCGTGTGAAACCTCGTTCTCATGGTCGAGCGGCCCGTATTCTACGTCGCTTCTGCCACGTGACCGTTATTGTTTCAGATGATCCGGCTGACCGCACCGCTCGTTAGGAAGGAGAACACTTTTGGGACACAAAGTAAACCCAACAGGGTTCAGGCTCGGCGGTGTGAAAACTTGGCAATCACGGTGGTTCGCTGAGCGTGATTATAAAGATATTCTCGCCGAGGATTTTTTAATTCGTAAGGCAATTAACAAAGACCTGTTCAATGCCTCGGTCTCACGTATCGAGATCGAGCGAGCCGCAGCCAATCAAGTATTGGTGAAGATTCATACTGCCAAGCCTGGTATCGTGATTGGCAAGAGTGGCGAAAAGGTCGAGAAGCTCAAGGCATCATTGGAAAGCAAGACCAAAAAGCGTGTTCGCCTGGACATCATCGAGATTCGCCAGCCGGAATTAGACGCTTATTTGGTGGGCCGTGGTATCGCGGAGCAGCTAGAAAAGCGTGTATCGTTCCGTCGCGCCATGAAGCAAGCCGTGCAGAAGTCGATGCGTGCCAACGCAAAGGGCATCAAGGTTATTGTTGGTGGGCGACTCGGTGGTGCTGAAATTGCGCGCACCGAGAAAGAGGTCGAGGGCAAAGTTCCTCTGCACACGCTCCGTGCTGACATTGACTATGGTTTGGTAGAGGCACACACGACCTTTGGTGTCATCGGTATCAAAGTATGGATTTACCGAGGTGACATCCTGTTGAACAAACGCCGAGAACTTGGCGAACCGCAACAGGAGACAGTGCAGCAGCAACAAGCGTTCTCACCAAGAGATGGTGGTCGTAGTGGCGACCGTCGCGGTGGAGATCGTGGTCCGCGTCCGCAAGGAGACCGACCACAGGGAGACCGAGGTCCACGCCCACAGGGTGGGGATAGAGGTCCACGTTCACAGGGAGATCGTCCACAGCGTCCACAGGGAGACCGTCCAC
>CAXUIS010000200.1:5050-9990 GCA_964250915.1 uncultured Ktedonobacteraceae bacterium
CCTGTGAATCAGACGCCAGTGGTTAATGAGGCTTCACAAACGCAACAGCCTACTACTGCACCGACGCCGCCACCAGCCGCACCAGCAGAGGATGCTAGTGCTACTCAGAGCGAGTAGAGGAGTTCCAAGTAATGTTATTGGCACCATCACGTACAAAGTATCGCCGCCAGCATCGTGGTCGTATGAAGGGTGAGGCCCATCGCGGCAACACTCTGGCCTTCGGTGATTTTGGCTTACAGGCTCTTGAGCCTGTGTGGATGGAGGCGCGTCAAATCGAGTCCGCTCGTATTGCACTTACCCGCTTTATGAAGCGCGGTGGTAAAGTATGGATTCGTGTGTTCCCTGACAAACCAGTCTCCGCCAAGCCTGCCGAAACCCGTATGGGTAGCGGTAAAGGTGCAGTCGATCACTATGTCGCAGTCGTCAAACCCGGTCGTATCATTTTTGAGATCGGGGGCGTCAGCGAAGAGATTGCGAAAGAAGCTGTCCGTCTCGCGGGTCACAAATTACCCGTTAAGACACGCTTTATCACCAGAGGGGAGGCTGAAAGTGTCGAAAGTTAGTGACCGTCGCAAACAGGTTTTGGAGTATACCGAAGCTCAAGTGCAAAGCGAACTCAAAGACCTACGGCTCAAATTGTTCAACCTCCGCTTGCAGCAACAGCGTGGCGAGGTAAAAAACAACCGCATGTTTACGCAGACGCGTAAGGATATTGCTCGCTTGATGCATCGCCTGACGCAGTTGGAGAATGAAGAATGACACAGCAAGCAGCACAAACGCCGCAGACGGTTGTCCGTCACCAGCAAAAAGTTGGGCGTGTAGTAAGCAATAAAATGAACAAGACGATTGTTGTTATCGTCGAATCCTTGAAAAAGCACCGCATCTATAAGCGTACTTATAAACAGACAAAGCGTTTTTATGCTCATGACGAAGAGAACACATGCTCGGTAGGCGATACCGTTCGTATCGAGGAGTGTCCTCCTGTAAGCAAGCTGAAACGCTGGCGTCTCGTCGAAGTCATCAGGCGCGGTAGTGGTATTGTGCCCGTCGAAGAGTTGTTGGCAGATGCTGATCCCGATCTGACAGACTCCTCCGATGATGCAGAAGCAGAATAAGGAGAGCGTCAGATGATTCAGCCAGAAAGCCGCCTGAAGGTTGCCGACAACACAGGTGCAAAAGAGATCATGTGTATTCGTGTGATAAGTGGCTCCGCTAAACGTTATGCAACGGTGGGCGACATCATCAAAGCCTCCGTCAAGCAGGCATCGCCTAATGGACAGGTGAAGAAGGGCGACGTAGTAGACGCGGTTATTGTGCGTGTCTCGAAGGAGTATGCGCGTCCCGATGGGTCGCACATCCGCTTTGATGAGAACGCCGCCGTTATTCTCGCGGCTGGTAACAACCCACGAGGCACACGTATCTTCGGACCTGTGGCCCGCGAATTGAGAGAGAAAAACTTTTCTCGCCTCATCTCGCTCGCCCCTGAAGTGCTCTAGCATGGTGGAGTTCGTCGAACTCCATACCATAGAGGAAGAAAATGGCAGTAAAACAAAAAGAGAAGAAACCTCTTCACTTAGCCAAGTTGAATATCAAAAAGGGTGATACCGTTTTGATCATCACGGGCAAGGACAGAGGTAAGGAAGGAACCATCTCGCGGGCGATGCCACAGGCCAACAAAGTGATTGTTGAAGGTCTGAATGTGGTAAAGAAGCATATTCGCCCGCAAGGTCAGACCCGTCAGGGAGGTGTGATTGAGAAGGCAATGCCAATTCACGTCTCCAATGTCATGCTGAAATGCACAGAATGCGGTCAGCCCACACGTGTTGCACATGATCGTCGCCCGCTTGGAGCCGATCAGAAGCTCCGCTCTGTACGCGTATGTAAGAAATGTGGGAAGGTTATTGCAGATCATACAGATCGGGCGAGGAGTAGTTAAACGTCATGGTATCACGATTAAAAGAAAAATATCGACAAGAGGTCGTGCCTGCCCTGCAAAAGGACTTTAACTATACCAACCCGATGCAGGTGCCAACGCTCAACAAAGTAGTGATCAACATTGGTATGGGTGAGGTCATCCAGAATGCCAAGGCTATGGATGCAGCCGTTGGAGACCTTGCACTCATTACGGGGCAGCGTCCAGTCATTACCCGCGCCAAACGTTCGGTTGCGACCTTCAAACTACGTGAAGGTATGCAGATTGGATGTATGGTGACATTGCGTGGCGAGCGCATGTACCAGTTCCTTGACAAACTCATCAATGCTGCTCTACCGCGCATCCGAGACTTCCAAGGCGTCTCAGCCGAGGCGTTTGATGGTCGTGGCAACTATACACTCGGTCTGCGCGAACAACTGGTTTTTCCAGAGATCGACTACGACAAGATTGACAAAGTTCGTGGCATGGAAGTGAGCATAGTAACAACGGCTCGCACTGATGAAGAGGGACGACGGCTGCTCAGACTCTTGGGCATGCCCTTTAAGAAGTAACGCTGGAGGGCGACGATGGCAAAAACATCAATGATTGTAAAGTCACAGCGCAAGCCAAAGTTCAAGGTGCAGCAGCATAATCGCTGCAATGTATGCGGACGACCTCGTGCCTATATGCGCAAGTTTGGTCTATGTCGCATCTGTTTCCGTGAGCGTGCGCTCCGTGGCGAGTTACCGGGTGTAACGAAATCGAGTTGGTAGCCCTATAATGGGTAGGGGCAAAACACGAAAAGATTGACTGTTTTGTCCTTTGAAAAGGCGAAAGCGAAAAGGCGAAAACACAAATTGCTGTTTTCGTACTTCGGACTGTGGAGGCATTCCATGAATATGACTGATCCAATTGCGGATATGCTCACGCGCATTCGCAATGCGGTCACTGCAAAGCACACACGAGTATTGATTCCGGCGTCAAAAATGAAGCTGGCTATCGCACGTGTGCTAAAAGAAGAGGGCTACATCAAGGACATCGAAATCCTGAAAGATAACCCACAAGGAACAATTCGTATTACGTTGCGTTACGCGGAGAAGACGCCAGTCCTGACAAACCTGAAACGTGTCAGTAAGCCCGGTCTGCGTGTCTACTCGAAGCGTACCGATATTCCCAGAGTCCGTGGTGGTTTGGGGATATCCATTGTATCGACGCCAAGGGGAATCATGACTGGTAGCAGTGCCTATCATCAGGGTCTCGGTGGAGAAGTCGTCTGCTACGTTTGGTAGACAGGAGGGATAGCATGTCTCGTATTGGACGCGCTCCGATTACTGTGCCAGCAAAAGTACAGGTAAACTGGACCGAAGACAATTTGGTCACAGTAAAGGGACCCAAAGGCCAACTTTCACAGCAGGTCGATCCCGCCCTGACACTTACACTTGAAGACGGCACACTCGCGGTCACTCGACCTTCAGATAGTAAAGAGCATAAGGCCAAGCATGGTTTATATCGTACACTGGTCAATAACATGGTGCTCGGAGTAACAACAGGCTTCACCAAGCAACTAGAAATTCACGGTGTTGGCTATCGTGCCGCTAAAGTGGGCGAAAACTTGGTCATCCAGGTAGGCTACTCTCATCCAGTAGAGGTGCAACCACCAGATGGTATCTCTCTATCTGTGGATGGTGTTGATGCAGCGACAAAGGCCACAAGGGTCAGTGTTACTGGTATTGACAAACAACTGGTAGGACAGGTTGCTGCGGTTATCCGTAATGTGCGCAAACCCGAACCCTACAAAGGCAAGGGCATTCGCTACACTGGTGAGGTTGTTCGTCGTAAGGCTGGTAAAGCTGGTAAAGTCGGCGGCAAAAAGAAGTAGGGGCACAATTTATTGCGCCCAATGTAACATGATGTATCGCATTCGCACATATGTGGTAAGGAAGGTTCAAAGAAACGTAGTGCCGACCACGTATCTCAATCTATCCTTCCTTCATCACTGAGTAAACGAAAGGGGAGAGGTAAAAGCCAAAGTAAGCTTTTCCTCCTTGAACTATGATTAAACGATTTCACGCAAATCAGGCAAGGCTGCGGCGGCACCAGCGTATGCGCAACCATTTGGAAGGTTCACAGACGCGTCCGCGTTTGAACGTGTTCCGTAGTGGACAGCATATCTACGCTCAGGTCATCGACGATAGCACTGGTAAAACATTGGTCGCAGCATCATCGCTCGACGAGAGTCTGCGTTCCTTTAGACCAGCGCAGCCACAACAGCAGCCAGAAGAGACGACACAAGAGCCATCCTTGCTGGAACGTGTTGGTGGTGCAGTACAGTCTGTGGTAGATGCAGCAGCTGATGCTCTTCCCGTAGGAAGAGCAAAGAGTGCCAGGACTGAGAGGGCCGCGCCAGCGAAGAACACGCCTCAAAGAGGTGGCAAGGCCGGGGGGACCGCTGCTCCAAAAGTCAATCTTCCTGCCGCTCAGAAGAACGCACCGAAAACACCTGTTGAGGCACTCGCTGCCATTGCAAATAATAGAAAAGTTGCGATCTCACGTGAAGTAGGCAAACTTGTGGCACAGCGTGCAAAAGAACAGGGCGTCAGTCGTGTAGTCTTTGACCGCGGTGGATATGCTTATCATGGACGTATCGCGGCATTAGCTGAAGGCGCTCGTGAAGCGGGCCTGGACTTCTAGGCGCGATAAATCGTGCCCCTACAAAGGAAAAAGAATTAATGGCAAGAATAGACGCTACAAAACTGAACCTGGAAGAGACGGTGGTTGAAGTTAGCCGTGTCTCCAAGGTGGTAAAAGGCGGTCGTCGCTTCAGCATTCGCGCTTTGGTAGTTGTTGGTGATCACAATGGCTATGTCGGCTTCGGTTTCGGCAAGGCAAGCGAGTACACCGAGGCTATTCGTAAAGGTGTTGAGGACGCTAAGAAGCATCTGACGCAGGTTCCTTTAGCAGGAACAACTATTCCATTTATGGTGAAGACAAACTTTGGAGCCTCTGAAGTTCTGCTCAAGCCTGCTGC
>CAXUIS010000201.1:0-9965 GCA_964250915.1 uncultured Ktedonobacteraceae bacterium
ATGATATCAACAACATTCGCAAGTTCAGCAATTTGCGGATAGACAAAGCCGTTTGAGGCAACACCAGCAACTTCAAGAATACGATATCCAAAGATGCCTTGATAGGCAAGATTGTGAATGGTATACACGGTTGCAGTAGAAGCGAAAAATGGATCGTCTTTATACACTGTGTGCATCCAGTTTGGTACGATACCAGTATGCCAATCATTACAATGCACAATATCAGGTGACCAATTCAGCGCACGCACTACCTCTAATGCTGCACGGCAAAACAAAATGAAACGTTCACCATCATCAGTATAGCCATAAATATTTTCGCGCTCAAAGTACCGTGGCGCGTCAATCATATACACAGGAATGTTGTCTCCAATTATGCCCTGGTATACCGCAACCTGTACCTGATAGCTTCCCATTGGGACAGAAAGAGCTTCTATAATTTTTGTCAGTTGAAACCGTTCCAGATCAACCTGTCTGTAACGCGGCATGACCAGTCGAACGTCGTGACCGAGGGCTTGAAGAGCTTTAGGTAGCGCACCTACCACATCCGCCAGTCCACCGACTTTAACAAATGGCACGATTTCAGCAGCAAGCATGTAAACCTTGAGAGGCTGTTCGCTTTGCATACATCTTCCTTCTACTCCTAAATTATACCTCATTATAGCACGAACAGAGAAAACCATAAAAATAAAAAACGGAGTATATAACCTTCTCTCCCGAAAATATATCGGAAGAGAAGGTTATATACTCCGTTCATGCAAAAAGCATTCTTATACTCTGTAACGATTGCGGATGAGAAACACAAACTGTATACCGGCAAGAATACCCATGAGGATGAGTAAAAAGACAGCATCACCCTGTCCCAATGTTGGAGGTTGTCCAACAGCAGCTGGAGCGGGCACATTCAAACCCGGAATAAAGGGAACGTTTGGCTCAGTCTCGCGGAAACCAGGAATTGAGAAGAAGGCAAATGCTCCAATGTAAATGAAGAGACACGTGCCTACAATCAGCCACATCCCCGCACAACCCAGGTTATTTTCACCTACAACGGCAAACTCACGTCGCGCAACACTTGTCCAAACAGCGGCGAGGACGAGCGCGCCACCACAAAGCAGTAGCGCAATGAGTAATTCCTCTGGATGCATGTGGATGAGCAAGGTCGTCAAGGCAAGAACAGCAACAGTAGAAACACCACCAATGACAACAATGTTACGATGCGACTTCCACGCCCATATCGCTGCAGCTAGTACGATAAAGAAGTTTACCGAGACAACGGCATCAATAATGTAGCCTGCCTGCGGCGAGAATGAACAGCTTCCGGGAACGACAGTTTGTCGAGCGCAAATTGTCAGAAAATCACCAAGGCCAATAAAGCTCCAGGAGTGTATCCAGGCAATGAGTGGATAAGCGAGTAAGGCAAAAAGTACAAGAATCGCACCAAGTTGAGCAAGGCCAAGTGCACCAAAACCATACAGACCAGCCATTGTACGCTTGCGGACCGGACGCATCAAGTAGTGAAGACGAAGCGCGAAGGCACCAAGCACAAGAAAGACTGCTACACCAAGCAACGTACCCAAAATGAGGTCAACAAGCTTCGTTCCTCTAAAGGGATGTCCAGGAATAAGCGTAGCACCAACACCCAAATCACTGTAATAGGTATAAAAGATAGTAAACGCAACCAATATAACGCTAGCAATAATAATCATCCAGCGAATCATTGGCGTAGTACCAAGATCACGACGATCTGGATTACGCAGTTCACCGAGTGCCAGGATGCTATAGAACACCATCGCACCACCAACCCCTAATACAACTGCGCCAATCATGACAAGATCAAACGCCTGAGGCTGAAACCATAGGAAGTTTCCGCCAAGAATGGACAGAATGTGCATATTACTTGTTGGAAAGTATTGATTACAAACAGACTGTGCAGGGCTACATCCCGTAGTAATGGCAAGCAGCATAATCGCTAACCCCGCAAGAGAAAGAATTGCACCAAGACCAGTAAAGATGATGGGTGGAACAACTGGCTTTGGATCGAAAAGCAAGACAATAACCTGAATGACGGCAAAACCCCCTAGACAGGTAAGACCCATTGCGAGCGAACCCTGCTCCGCTCCCACAAGCGAGGCAGCCGTCATCTGCAAATAGATATAACTGGGTACTTGACCCACAAGCAGAGCCGCGATGAAAAAGAAGCCTACGGCAAAGACCATTGCGCGCGCCCATGACATCTGCTCTGATATGTCTCGACGTTGTGTTTGTTGCATAAGATCGCAAACCCTTTCAACATGATATGTAGTCATACCATGACCAGCGATCACAAAAGAAACGGTGTCGCAGTTTTTTACAACTGCGACATTTCAATTTACTGAGTGACTGTAATTTCGGCAAGCATCGTTGGGTGTACTTTACAGAAGTACACAACCGTATGATTTGTGTTAAAGGTAAAGTCTGCCTTAGTCACAGTATACGTATATGACTCATTGGTTCCAACAAGAGAAGAGCCACCATGCGATGAGTCAAAGAGTTGTGTCGCAATTTTAGCGGTACTTGATCCATCACCATATAATGCCGTGATCGTATGCCCAACCGAACTCTTATTAATCCAGGTGATCTTCGTGCCCACCTTTACCTTGAAGTTGATTGGATCATAACAGGATGGATTACATACCTGATTGGCTGCCGTGTTCGTGATATTGATCGTGACCGCCTTCATAGCCGTCATATCCTTAGGCACACCAAACTGACCCGTCTTTCCAAGTGCAATGGCTGTTGCGTATGCAGCTGGATTTCCCGTAAGTGGCTGGCCTGCTTGATCAGTACCACCATTTTGCAAGAAGTCGGGCAGCTTGTTGAAACCATTTGCCGAGGCATTAGCAGTAAAACCGTTCTTCTGCAAATAGGCAGGATCGGCTGAGCGAAGAAACTGAAAGAGATATTCTACATCATTGCTAGATAACGGACCATTAAAATCTTGACCATACACAATAGCATTCTTATTTGTCGGTTGAGGTACAGCAGGATTAAAAGTACCGCCATCAATAATACGGTGAAGATCATCGTCAGTCATCGCATTCATCTGGTCAAGCGTGTAGCCATTATATTTTGGGTTGACAACTTTGTTATTTACAATAGTGTAGCAATTATCGATACAGTATTGAGCATAGAGACCCATGCCTCGTTGTACTGCAAGTGTGTGCTGCTCGTCCTTCGCGCTCGCTTGATTGTTTCCCTCCACAATCCAGAAGATAGGAATCATAAGAGAGACGATTGCTAACATAATAAGAGCACTCGACCCCGCCTTCTCGACTGCATTTGAGCGAGCATAGAACATGTACAGCAAGCCACCCGTTGCTACTAATGCAGCAATGATGCCAAGGGCAACATATCCAAAATTTACCATACGTCACATCCTCAACAGCATACTGCCTCTCAAAACGGAGAGACCATTTTCAGAGACAGTATGTGTATATATGTTATCAAAAGGTACAGAACGTCCCTGCTCCTCTAGAGGAAAAGCAGGATATTAGCTTGCGCTACATAATTTTGTTGGTGCAGCGATCAACTGTGTTGTAGCATCAGGGTGCGGCACTTTTGTATTGAGTACGCCCGTGTTCACAATGACGTCTTGACCATTAAATTGGAGTTCAAAACGGTTCAAGCTGATTGGTGCAGGCCCATCAAGCCATTCACCAGTCACGTTGTAGTGTGATCCATGACAAGGGCACTTAAAGCTTGAGCAATCGTCACGGAACGGAACAGTACAACCCAGGTGGACGCACTTTTGGTACAGTGCAATCCAGTATGAACCATCTGCGTCCTTAACAACGGACTCAGATGATAGTTGACCTGCAAGTCCTTGAATCGGACGAAACTTAAAGTTCGCCGCCATATGAATGACGTATGTTTTTGCAGCCTGATTGTAGAATACGCCTTTTCCGCCCTTCGCAAATTCGTCAAGCGTACCTGCAGCAGGGAAATCTGTCTTCTTGCCGACAGTGATTGGAGCACCAAATTGTCCAGCAAGGTTAGGATAAAGCATATATAATGCACCAGCAACGGCGGAGGTTGCGGACAGACCCCATACAGAGAGCATGGACCTGCGCAAGAAACGGCGGCGCGACAAACGACTTTGCGCGATTTCCGCCGCTTCCGCACCACCACCATGAAGAACTTCATATTGTTGCGGTGTGATTGGTGGTGTATCAAGACTCATAGTTGTCCTCTTTTTCTCGGTTTTCCTGCTTCATTACAGGTCGAAGTATAAACCCTGCCAGGGCCATACCCAAACCCAACCTGGACCTCTAAAGAAGCTGCCAGCAATGGTAATGAAAGCCCAGAACACCAGGAACATGGTAAAGGTCACAATAGCAACCTTACGGTCAGCGTATGCACGGCTGGGATTGCGGTCTACGTAAGGCAGCACCGCTAATGCCAACAAGGTGAGACCAGGTCCAAGCACACCACCAGTTGTTGGCGGAAAGTAGTGCAGGAGTTCCTGTAGTCCCAAGAAGTACCAAGGTGCTTTTGCCGGGTTTGGTGTCACGTTCGGATTGGCAGGGCCACGCAAAGGTGCATCAATTCTAATAGCCAATATCGTAATCATAACTGTGACGATTGTGGCGGAAAAAAATTCACGCACTAACAGGTGCGGCCACACGAAGACCGAGTCTTCGAGTGGCTTTTCAACGCGCGTGATTGCTTCCTGCTTCACAACAGCCAGTGTGCGGTAGCGTCGCTGTGTTGCAGCTGCCTGTGTCTGAACTCTCGGCTCTTTCTGTTCAATTGACATATTTGTATCCTCTCAAAGCATAGAACAGACAGGTAGTCTAACGAGCAGGAGTACCAGCGACCGGAACAACACGTTCGGTGCTTTCAGTACGCTCTGCTCTTGCTTCCAATTCACGACGTGAGGGAGGTGGAGGACCAGCCTCGCCGCCATCCTTACGAATACGCCAGAAGTGAACCGCCATGAGTAACGCTCCTGCCAAAGGAAGCAGAATAACGTGACCAACATAGAAGCGGATCAGTGTTGCCTGTCCAACAGCACCACCGCCGACAAGGACCTTGTACGCAGGATCGCCCAGGAGCGGTGTGTAAGGTGCCAGGTTTGTACCCACGGTAATAGCCCAGATTGCAATCTGGTCCCAAGGCAACAAATAGCCTGTGAAACTTAGGAATAGCGTTACAAAGAAAAGCAGTACGCCAATAACCCAGTTGAACTCTCTCGGTGGCTTATACGCGCCGTGATAAAATACACGAATCATGTGAAGCGTGACCGAGACGACCATCAAGTGGGCTGCCCAGCGATGCATGTTGCGTACTAAGTGTCCAAATGAGACCGCGCTATTAAGTTGATTGATATTCTGATAAGCGTCTCGCGTATCAGGGACATAATAAAACATTAGGAATACGCCGGTAATTGTCAGCAACAGGAACAGGAAGAAGGAGATACCGCCCATACACCACGTATAGGTGATCTTCATGGCCTGGCGGCTGATTTTGACGGGGTGAAGGTGCAGAAAGACATTTCCCATCATAACCAGAGACTGGTTGAGTGGAGTGTCAGGGTAGCCGTGTCGAAAGATAGAACGCCAGACGGTACTCTCGACAACCTTCTGCGTCACCACATCGAGTAAGCTTTTATTACTGGTAGAGCTCACTGTGCCTCCTCATAGGGTTCAAACTTGATCGTGTTTGGAAAGATAATTGAATTGCAAATATTCTTAACACTGTGTGGCAGATTATAGCATAGAACTTCCACGATGGGTACCCCTCTAACCATAATGTTTGAACACTTGCACTCTTTCTTCTCATTATAATGTATGAAGGTGGTAAACGAGAAGAGTTACGCAATCTAGTAGTACATCGCGCTAGTACAGACAATGCTATATACGTAGATTACCTTCGTGCTGCTTCCTCAACATCAGGTGCATACCTGATTTTTGGGCATTCATTACCTGATTGTTTTGTTATAAAGAGTATAAAGAAGTTGTTTGACACCAGAAACAAAAAGCCGATACAATTACAGTAGTATAAAAAAGAGCATAAGTATCGCAAAGAGAACGTAAATGAATGATTCTAGCATGAACTATGAAGAGGTGGTCCAGAATAACAGGTTGCTCCGTCCTTTCCTTGGCATTCCTGTTTTTTACAAGGTGTTGCTTGCAAATAGCTTTATTATCTTTGTTGGTGCCACTGGCGGCACATGGCTTGCCTCACAGTTAAATAGCACAACATACGCGCCGATATCGCTCATCGTGTTTGTCACTATAGGGTGGCTCGTTAGCGTGATTCTCAATTTTGTGGTATTGCAGATAGCCTTCCGCCCATTAATGGACCTGGGCAAGGTCATGAAACGAGTGCAGGCTGGCGAGCGCACACTACGTGCATCGCTCACAGGTGTTGATCCTGAGGCAGACCAGCTTGCACGTACCTTTAACACGATGCTTGAAGCAATCGACGAAGCCAATCGTGTACGCGCAAGTCAGATTATCAAAGCACAAGAGCAAGAGCGCAAGCGTATCGCACGTGAATTGCACGATGAAACATCACAAGTCCTTACATCACTTTTGATTAGTCTTGCAGTGTTAGAAGAGTCCATTACGACACAGGAAGCACGAGATCGTATTACAGAAACACGGCAACTAGCTCATCAGACGTTACGCGCCATTCGCAATTTGAGTATTGACCTTCGCCCAAGCGCGCTCGATGATCTTGGCTTGTTGCCAGCACTGCGCTGGTATGTCAAGGAATATCAACAAAAAACAAATATTGATGTCGAGTTTCACGCAACAGGTTTCAAAGACCGTGAACGTCTCTCGCCCGAAATGGAAACTGCCTTATACCGCATTGTGCAGGAATCGCTCACTAATGTTGCAAAGCACGCCCAAGCGCATAAAGTCACAATTTTGCTCCGTGAAGAAGCTGATGCAGTCAACGCAACCATTACAGACGATGGGCATGGGTTTGACGTTGAGGAGATTCAGAAAATGGGCGATAAAGACCGGGGCTTGGGACTGGTTGGTATGCAAGAACGCGCACTTCTGCTTGATGGAACGGCGACCATTGAGTCTGATCATGAACATGGGACAGTTGTGAAAGTGCAGATTCCAGTTCACATGGTCCCATTTTCCGAAAAGAGTATGCCCGCCGCACTCGTAGTGTAAAGTGTCAGGTAACAACGTTATGGTGAGGGGATACAGAAAGAAATTATAGAGGAATTTTATTCATGAGCATACATATTCTGCTTGCTGACGATCACACGATTCTGCGCGCGGGTTTACGTATGATGTTAAATGCACAGCCTGACTTTGAAGTTGTTGGCGAGGCACAAGATGGTCGTCAGGCGATTCAAGAAGCACAAAGGCTTCAACCTGATGTCATTCTTATGGACATCACAATGCCTGATATGAATGGTATTGAGGCAACGCGGCAAATCAAGAAGCTATTACCGGAGACAAAAGTGCTTATTCTCACTATGCATGAGCACGATGAGTATGTGTTCCAAGCACTGCGTGCAGGAGCTTCCGGTTATATGCTCAAAGAAGCGGCAGATACTGACCTGATCTCGGCACTCCGTGTTATTCAGAATGGGCAATTTTATCTCTCACCTACTGCACAATCAGTCATGGTTGGCGACTACTTGCAACGTGTGCGTACAGGCGAGGAGAAAGATAGCTATAGCAGCTTAACAGAACGTGAACGTGAGATACTCAAACTTGTTGCTGAAGGCTATACAAACAACAAAATTGCGGAACGCTTAATTATCAGCCCAAAGACGGTTGATACTCATCGTACACATGTAATGGATAAGCTCAATCTACATAGCCGTGCCGAGCTTGTAAAGTATGCCATGCGACGCGGCCTCCTGGAAGATTAAACTCCATCATTTTGTCTACCCTCTTGCACTTTATACAAGAGGGTAGACAAAATGATGTAATTACTCACTATCGGCGTCGAAGTCGATAGCAGGGTCGCCTTCTTCCGCGAAATACTCGTCACTGTAAAAGCCAACATCTTTACCAACATAGACGCTTACAAGAAAATCGTCACGAGGCATGTCTGCGGAAAGTACCAAGTCCTCGTCGATCTGCTCAATAAGCTTTGTGAGATCAGCCTCTTCCAACTCGCGCTCTAAAATAAGGGTTCCGTGTACTGCCGTTGTGGTAAAATGGATATCTACCGTACCAAGCCGATTGTTGCTTTGCAGGTTGCTTCCCTGCATGATGTAGTATCCCTCGGAATGTGGTGTGCGAAAGTGTCGCTCGAAATGAATATCATCCATGCGATGTATGTACGTGGCTAGAGTATCACCACGCGCTCCTTTCTCAGATGGTCTCCCCGTATAGACCCCGATAGCTCTGCACCCGAATGCTTCTCGCGTTGTATGTCTCGTTTAGACATGCCTGGGTCACGAAGTCTATAAAGACAAGGGCATTATATCACTATTTAAAAGCAATACTTAGAGGAACTTGAAAGAATTGCGTATAGCGGAGAACACAACACTTTCTTCGTCGGCATAGACATTCTGCGGTGCCATTTGTGTCAGGACATATGTATGATTGTTATGCACAGTTGCAAGCATTGTTGTCGTATAATTCGCACCATCCTGCTGTACGTTCCCCTGTATCTGCTGCCATGAAAGCCCTGCGAAAGAAAGTGTTCCTAGCGGTTTTATAGCTGTCATACCACTTTTTGCCGCTTGCTGCTGTACATAATGAGTAACATCACTTGTATTATCCGCGGCGATAAGCTTTACCTGAGCAGTATGGCTACTGTCAAAGAAAAGGACACCAGCTGAGGTATGCTGCACTATCCAGCTATTTGGATATGATAGAGCAATACCTAGATGCGCATCATTAAAGTCTTGTAGCGGTTGTGTGACGGGCGAGATGCTAAACGGTTGGGCAAGCAATATCCATGCACCACCACCAAGTACGAGTATCCCTAAGAGTGCTAACAAAATAATAAATGGCACCGGGCTTTTCCGACGATGCGATGAGTTTGAGGCTGTAGCAATGGGTACGCGCTTCTCTTGTCCTAAAGGTGTATAGGAAGGTTGACTTTTTTGCGCAGGTGAATACTGAGGAGGTGAAGATAGGAATGCAGGCTGTTGTGACATGCTCAAATCAGGTATCGGAGTATTCGTGTTGCGCGGTTGTCTTTTCGACTCATCAGGAAGAGGCGTGTTGCCATGCAAAGAATGTGATAGATGAGGTGCTTGTTGAGGTGTCTGAGGCTGCGCGTAATTTGGCATCGGAACGGTATCAGCATATTCTACGCCTTCACGCAATGTATCGCTTTCATGCTGTGAGGATGGATTTCCAATGCTGCGCTGCTCTGGTGTCGCAAGTGGAGATGTTGGAGCCTCTTCAACATTTCCTCCCACTGCCCCAATAGTACTCTCTGGCAATGGAGTGGGTGGATTCTCCCACACTTTCACATGCAACTCACGTTCAGCAGGTGCAGGACGGAATGATGAATTTTGTACAGGTTGGAGTGCTGGTGATACTGACTGTTCGCCTTCCTTTTGAGTTGGCGTATCTTTGACCGAGACATGAGTAATAGGTGCAGGCCATGCAATGGAAGATGCAGGAAGGTTCTCTGGAGCGATGCGCCGCGTAGTACGAGATCGAGGTTGTTGTACCATCTGCTCTCGCAAGACAGGCTTTTCTGCTTCCTTGTATGATGGAGGCGTAGCAGGGTTAGCAGCAGAAAGCGATTGGGGGCTAAAAGGATGAGATGGCACGAGCATACCACAGCTGTTACAAAAATGTGCATCATCTCTGGGCAAGTCGTGCCCACAATAGGTACATGCTGTCGCCACGAGACCTCTCCTGCATCAAATCAAACTAAAGCAACATTCACGCTCTACAATAGCGCAAAAACATGAGTGGGTCAAGAAAGATGACCTGTAGTAGTACATATTCTTTTCACTTTAGTTCAAGTAACGCTTCACGCTC
>CAXUIS010000202.1:0-9925 GCA_964250915.1 uncultured Ktedonobacteraceae bacterium
GGAAGCATTCCTGCAAAAAAGCTTCAATTTACCAGTATTCGTATGCTCACTCCCATGAGTGGCTGGGGCTTCACTCCCTCGACCGTCTTTAAGACTGCTGACGGTGGTAAGTCGTGGTCTCCTGCTGGACACCCGACAACAAGCTTACAACTGAAGATTGTCGCGGGCGACTTCTTGAATGCACGCGCTGCATGGATTGTGGTCAGAGATGTCGCTCCTAGCGGCAGCCTCAATCCCATTCGAGTGGTTCGTACTGTCGATAGCGGTCAAACATGGCAACCTGCATCCACCGTCCTTTCCACAAGTGCGTTTGACATCCCAGGCACTCCAAATTTTGTGAATACGCAAGACGGGTGGATCGAAGTGGTGACAAATGGTGGTCCTGGTGCAGGCAGCGAAAGTGTAGCCATCTTCCGTACAACGGACGGAGGACTCGTGTGGAAGAACATAGCGAGTACAGATGGACCCAGTGGCTTATCACGCGAAGGCATAAAAAACGGCATCTCCTTTAAGGATGCCCAGAATGGATGGGCAACGGGAAGTACAGCCTCAAGTATTCCTTGGCTCTATGTTACACATAATGGTGGAGTGAATTGGCAGCGTCAAGCCTTACCCGGTGTTCAGTCAAATGGCTTCTACCAGACAACTCCTCCCGTCTTCTTCGGCAATCAAGGCATTCTGCCTGTGTCTGTCTCCTTGCCGAACGGAACAACAGGAACGGCACTCTATACGACAACCGATGGTGGCAAGACATGGAACGCCCCACACGTATTAGCCCCATTCCATCTTTTGTCCACCGACAGCATCTACGTTGCGAATACAACTCATGCATGGGCGATAGACAGCACAAGTCAACTGTATGCAACGACCAGTGCAAACTGGCAACAGTGGCACCTTGTGTTGGGAAATGCAGCACACGACAAGCTTGTGCAAATGAGTTTTGTGAATGCATCTGATGGGTGGGCAATCGGAACTGTCAATGGCACAAGAATTCTCGTCTACACAACTGATGGTGGTCATACGTGGCAACAGGAATAGTCTCGTGACTGCCGTGTAAGCAAGAAAGACAGTGGTTGAAAGTAGACAACCACTTTCAACCACTGTCTTTCTTGCTTCTTGCCGTGTTGTTCGCTAAGCTCTGCAAAAAGCAGAGCTTTACCGCATATTAGTACTTTTCTATCATTTCCCGTCAAAATTTCTAAAAGAGGTAACAAAGATGTGTATACTCACATCATCAAGTACAAAGAAACGTCTTTGTATTCCAAGACGTTTCAATATAGATATTTCTCGACTACTTGTTACATAGATTCACACCGTTTTGAACCTTGCCTTAACTCTCTATCTCATCTGTCAAAATAAGCGCGTGATGCGTCATATGAAGTTCCGGGAGGTCAAAAAGTCAAAGAGAATAGCTGGAAGTGAGAGCAGGAGAGCGACAGAACTTTCAACAAGCGTCGAGACTAAAGGCGCATATGCGTCATCAAAGGTGCTTAGAGGCAGGCGGTAATGCAGAATAAGAGAAACCTTCTTTCTAATGGAGAACTAGCTGAAGAGAGGTACTGTGCGATGCAGAACGTTCCTGTACCACTAACGCCTCTTATTGGGCGTGAGCGAACGGCCTCTGCCGTCTGCATGCTCTTGCGTCGCCCGAATGTTCGCCTTGTCACTCTCACCGGACCAGGAGGTGTTGGCAAAACACGCCTAGCATTGCATACAGCCAAAGAACTCCTTGGCGACTTTGCCGATGGCGTATGTGTCGTAACTCTCGCATCCCTTCAGAGTCCTGACCTTGTGCTTCCCACCATTGCTCGTACCTTGAAACTACGAGGGACAGACGAGCAACCATTGCTTGAACAGTTAAAAGTTGCTCTGCATGAACAAACTCACTTGCTGCTGCTGGACAACTTTGAGCAGGTAGCAGGAGCCTCTCCACTATTGATTGACTTGCTGCAAGCCTGCCCTCGCCTCAAAATCCTCGTGACCAGTCGTGCTGTACTGCATGTTTCCGGTGAACACGAGTTTCCTGTGCTCCCACTCTCGGTCCCCGATCTCAAGCATCTTCCTGCACATGAAGAACTTGCTCAGTATGCCGCCGTAGCACTCTTCCACCAACGCGCTTGTATGAGCAAACCCGACTTCCAGATCACTGAGTCCAATAGTTCTGTCCTGGGAGAGCTGTGTGTACGCCTCGATGGATTGCCGTTAGCTATCGAGTTGGCCGCTGCACGTATCAAACTCTTCCCACCGGCTGCTTTGCTGAGTCGTCTGGATCAGCGGTGGGAGTTATTAACACACGGAGCGCGCAACGCACCAGTACGTCAACAGACGATGCGTAACACCATCGACTGGAGCTATCATCTGCTAAACACTCAGGAGCAACACCTTTTGCATCGACTCTCTGTTTTCGTTGGTAGCTGTTCGCTACGAGCAGTCGAGGAGGTGTGTGCAGGGCCTGACTACAAAGAGAATGTGGGGCTGATAACCGACAGGATTTCTTCTTTACTTGATCAAAGCCTTGTGCAACAAAGCGAGCAGGAGGGGGCAGAGCCACGTTTTCTGCTCTTTGAGACAATTCGTGAGTACGCATTGGAGAAGCTTGTTGCCAGTGATGAACTTTGGGCGACGCAACATGCTCATGCCGCCTACTATGTACGGCTGGCAGAGGAGGCTGAAGTCGAACTAGGGGGGCCACAACAGATCAAATGGCTTGAGCGACTTGAACGAGAGCATGACAACCTGCGTGCAGCCCTTAATTGGGTACTCGAACACAGTTCTGGCATCAAGGGGGAGCAATGCAAGGAACTTGCCTTACGCCTTGCTGGAGCACTGAGACAATTTTGGTATTTTCATGGACATTTTGTAGAGGGACATGCCTTCTTAAAGCGGGCACTTGCTGAAAGTGCGGGTGCAGCTCCAGCAGTTCTCGCAAAGGCACTGCTGACTGCGGCGATACTCGCACTTGCTGGGGGCGAGAAGCAGCAGATGGTCGCCGTTGCCGAGGAGGGACTTGCGCTCTACCGCCAGTTGGAAGATCAGGACGGTATTGGTTTTAGCCTCTTTACGCTAGGAAGCAGTGCCACGTACCGAGGTGATTATATCCAGGCACATGCACTGCTCGAAGAAAGCATTACCCACCTTAGAGAATCAGGAAACACTTATTATCTTAGTCGATCCCTCATGGCACTTGGTCTGCTGGACCTTGCACAAGGCGAAACTGTGCGAGCTTGTGCCCGTTGGGAGGAGTCTCTCTCTCTCATTAAATATCTAGGAAATACGGAAGCGATGGCTGCTCTCCTCTTTCAGTTGGGCTTGGTGCGCTTCTACAGTCAGGGAGATGCGCGTTCCGCCGATGCATTATTTGAAGAAACATCTACCCTTTTACGGGCAGTCGGTCAAATAGGGGGAGTTGCCGTCTCTCTTGTACGTATAGCTGAGGTCGCGCTCGTAGGACAAGGCAATTTCGAGCGTACCCGCACTCTGGCAGAGGAGGCTTTTGCCCTCTTCAAGGAACTCTCGTATAGAGGTGGGATGGCTGAGAGCCTCTTCGTCCTGGCACGAGTGGAGGCACGTCAGGAGAACTACTCAGTCGCACAGAGATTGTATGAAGAACTCTTGACCCTAGCCGGGGAGCCTGAAGACCTTCAGAAGAGCCGTTTTCCCATTCCCTATCGGCTTCATTTGCGAGGGTTTATGCCTAAGAATTTTGATGACCGACTCAGTCTCCCTTTCTATCTGGAGGGATTGGCAGAGGTGGTCGTGGCCCAGAAAGAATATGTTCAGACGGCCCAGCTATTAGGGATGGCGGCATACTTACGCGAGACACTTCCCTCTCCTCGACCAATAATTTTCCAAGCTGACTTCGAGCAGACAGAATCCCATGTACGTAGCCAGTTGGGAGAGAGAGACTTCACCATACGATGGGAGGAAGGACGACAACTCTCACTTGAGCAGGTGCTGGGTATGCAAGGATGGGAGACTTTCTCCGAGGAGGTTGAGAGTCGCGCAGGGATGTCCACTATCAGAACCCATGCCACCTCTCCTGCAGGACTCACAGTACGAGAAGTAGAGGTATTGAGCTTAGTGGTCGAGGGGTTGACCAATGAACAACTTGCCAAGCGGCTGCAAATCAGCTATCGCACTGTCACCACACACCTTACCTCGATCTATAGTAAGCTCGGTGTCTCTTCGAGAGCTGCCGCCACTCGTTTTGCTGTCGAACACCACCTGACCTAATCGTCTTCGAGCAGAGTCTCTTGTGTCTTCATCTGCTTCCACCCATACGTAGTTTGTACAACTCATGCTCCACAAAATAGAGGGCAAGATACGTAGCGAAATACGTACTTCCTACGATGTGTTGCTATGCTCTGAAAGGTATACTCACTCAGAAAGCACTGCTCGGTTCATTGCTGCTAGTAGAGTAGATGACCTCACAACAAAGGAGTCTGTCTTATGGAGAAAATACTATCTATGTCGCTCTTAGCTCCGGCACAACAAAAGTCCGCGTCCACAGCCCGGACATTGCTTCCGACAGGATGTCCGCAATCTGTGCTGGAAGCTCAGATTGATTGTAAGTAGTGATGGTGGCCCTTGCTTTCAAGGTACGAAATTGAGCGTTTGCTGTGGGACCACACAACAGCAAACAATCCCTCGAGTTTGAACAAGATAACGTTGGCGCGAACTCGAACACGTTGGGTTATGACATAAATATCAGTGATGAGTCGAGAGCGATGATGCTCGATTGAACAGAACGTCCGGCTAGGATCAATCCCCTGTACCACTCCCTGCCGATCAAATCCAGCTCTGATCCCAATATTGCCACTCGTGCCATGTCCACTGAAGGATATTCGCCTCCTCTTCTGCTTTTTTATAACAAAGTATAGTGTCTGCAATACACAGATTCATAGGGAGCCTAGTGATGAAGAAAGTTATGAGCCTCGCTTCCTTTTCTCGCCGCTTTTCCCCAGTGCGCTCAAGCCGATCACTCGGATGGCAAGGGATTGAAGCCACGCATTGTCTACTTCCACCTGACGATGTTTGTGTGGAGCAAAGGCTTTCCTCGCACTTGCTCGTCCTCTACCTGGGAACCCCAAGTTTGCTTGCTCAAGTCAGTTTTTCCTGCGTCTACGGAACCTTGACTGATACCTTTGTCAGGAAAGGGGATCATGCTTTTGTGCCTGCGGACAGACAGGTGGGAGGAAGGTGGTCGACGGATGTCGATGTGCTGTTCTTGCAGTTCGAGCCGACCTTGATACGTTCAATCATAGAAGCGAGCGATATTGAGGCACGCGATGTGGAACTGTTTTCCCATACCTTCTCGCAAGACCACTTGGTTGAGCATTTTGGGCTGGTCTTGTTACAAGAGCTATATTCATCGGGTCTCAATACTCGTCTGTATGCGGAGTCGCTAACGAGTGCATTAGCACTGCATGTGTTGCGGCACTCCAGTACATTGCAGAAACAAGAGCTGAGGGTCACGAGTGATCTGGGTCAGACGCGCCTACGCCAGGTACTCGACTATGTGCATGAATACTACACCCACGATCTCTCAGTAGCTGAATTGGCAGCAATTGCTAACGTGAGTCCCTCGCACTTTGCTCACTTGTTTCACCAAATGATGGGGGTGGCTCCACACGAGTACCTGATCGCCTGTCGCGTTGAGCATGCCAAACGGCTCCTGTTAACCGAAGATATCGCGCTACATGAAGTTGCATTGCACAGTGGGTTTGCCGATCAGAGTCACTTGACGCGTCATTTCCGGCGTCTCATAGGAGTGACGCCTGGAGTGCTTCGACACGAGTGTAAGAACGTTCTATGAGGTCATCGAAACGTACAAGACATGATAGGTGAGGTGTTTTATACTGCTTCACAGAAAGGACATGGGAAGGCGTTTCAGTTGGCAGTTGCTTGGGCATTGGCCTTAATACTTGTTGCCCATGTTATACACTCCCTAAGTTTACCTATCGTCATTACGTCGGGTGTAGTAGCGGTGCTTGTCGATCTTGCGCTACTGCTTGAATATACCATAGGTCGTTCCTGTTTCATGATACGTCCAATGGTAACATCGTGAACGTGTAGGAGTGACATGGGGAACAAATTTCTCTCGTTGAGAAAACGTTTCCCAAATTGTATAGTTAGGAACTTGTTGTGATAAGCGTGCTTTTCCATGTTCTTATCGCATCTCCCTTTCTGCTAAATTAGCAGAAGAAAGTAGTTAGGAGTACATATATATAATGCATGTTTCTCTCATTCGGAAGAGCCTAGTCAGCATCATCGTAGCTCTTGCGCTGTTCACCAATTTGCTAGGAACAGCAAGCGCACACCCAGCTCAAATGACACGGACTGCTACGAAACACACGTTTAATAGACACGACATTCTTCCCATTCGTCCCCTTTTACAGTATGCTCGCAAGCTGAACGTCAGTGCGAACGGAGTAGTGTCCGATGTAGCTTCTACTCTTCCCCCATGTCTCATAAGTGACGTTCCACCTCGCTGCTATAGCCCGCAACAAATTCGCAATGCGTATAATATTCAATCTCTCCTCAAAGCGGGAATCACAGGCAAAGGTCACACAGTTGTCTTGATCGACTTTGCGACCAGCCCATCCCTGCAAAGCGACGTTCACCTCTACGATCAGCTGTATGGGTTGAAAGACCCCAAGATCAACGTGATCTCGCCGTTTAGTACCCCTTCCGTTGACCCCGCTTTGTACGAGGAGACAGCATTGGACGTGGAGACCGTCCATTCCATCGCTCCCGATGCGACCATCGACCTTGTTCTGGCAAATGCCGATAATCTCACCGATTACAATCAGATTTTGACTACCGCACTCCAGTCAACACAATATGCCGTTCAGAACAATCTAGGTGATGTGATTTCTCAAAGCTTCGGGGTAGGAGAAAGCTGTGTCACTCATACGTATGTTCAAGCTGAACAGCAGGTCTTCGCTGCTGCACGTGCAAAGGGTATCACGGTTCTGGCTTCCTCCGGCGATAGTGGTGCATCAGTCACTACCTGTTCTAACTCATCTATTGCTTTTGAGCTTGGTACTGACGTTCCTGCCTCTGATCCACTGGTCACAGCGGTAGGTGGAACGACACTCAATGCAACAGTGAAGACCGGTCAATATGCGGGTGAAACGGTCTGGAACGAAACCATCACTGCCGGGGCAACAGGTGGTGGCATTAGTACGCTTTTCCCCCTCCCGCAGTATCAGAAAACCGTGAACTGCTCGTCCTGCGGGATCAATGGACTCACGTCCCGTGGTGTGCCTGACGTTGCATTTGATGCAGATTCACTCACGGGAGTTCCTGTTGTTGTCAGTCAAGGCGGTCAGACCCTCATCGTGCCTATTGGAGGGACCAGCGTTGGGTCCCCTGCATGGGCAGGAATCGTGGCTCTACTGAACCAGAAAGCAGGGCATCGTCTGGGCTTTCTCAATCCAGCACTGTATGCGCTCAGTGCGAGTACCTCGTATGATGCGGCCTTCCACGACATTCTCTTAGGTGACAACACGGTAGAAGGTATTGATTTTAATGGGCTTCCTATTACCATCTCTGGGTATCCTGCTGATAGAGGGTGGGACCCCGTAACAGGTATTGGGACGCCGATAGTAAATGAATTGGCCTCAATATTGGCGAGGTAAGACGTAATAGTATCTCAAGTTTAGGACATGAGAGAGCAAGTAAACAAACTGCAAAGGGACCGAGTGGCAGAGAGTGTCCACTAGCTGGCCTCTTTGCAGTTTCGCTTTGTACCTTATGAACAACAGGAGCGGCTGATCTGTAAGCGACTGAGTCTCAATATTTACAGCGACTAGCGGTAACTTTAAAAACACTCAGCTAATTTACAAATGATGCCAAAAAAGTAGCAAAGCTTTTTCTGCCCCTCGTAGATTTATGTATCGCTAAAAAATGATATGTCTTTCTGCTTGAGATGAGCAACAACAGCTTCTATGTCATGTACCGCAAAAGCGATATACTGAATGCCTCTCTGATTTGCTTTTCCAAGAGAAGGTCCCCCTATCCTTCTTGCGTAACATTTTTCAGAGGCCCAACGTTTGTCTGTGCATTAGGCAGAGGTAGTGCAAAGTGTTCCGCATTGACGTTAGGTAAGTGAAGCACATTATCACACATTATGGACAATCAAGTTGGCGGCCCTTTCTGCAATCATGATGACAGGAGCATAGGGATTCGCATTCACGATGGTCGGCATGATAGAGGCATCGATGACGCGCAAACCATCTACATCATGAACCCGTAGGTATGCATCAACTACAGCCATCGCATCATAACCCATCTTACACGTACCAACAGGATGATATGTTGACTGAGTAGCATTACGCAAGAACTCGATGATCTGCTGGTCGCTCTGCACATGAAGCCCTGGATGTATCTCCACTGCATTCAGGGGAGCAAAGGCTTTTGTTTGGGCCAAGCGACGTGCTAGTTTCACAGCGTTGACGAACGTTTCTACATCTGCCTGAACAGCAAGATAATTTGCAAAAATAGCTGGATGGTGCCTGGGATCATTTGATTGCAGCATGAGATGACCACTGCTTTGTGGTCTTACCAAGACGATAGTAACAGTATAATTATCTTTTGACGGACCAATGTGGCAGTGATATTGGATATTTGGTTCAGGGAGGTCTGGTTGCATCTTCACAAAGGCACCAATTTGTGCATCACTACAAAACCTTGAGAAGGGGTATTCACTTGTATAATTGATCGAGATACGTAGATGGTCTTGCAGATTGCTGCCAACTCCAGGAAGGTCCGCAACGACATCAATGCCATGTGTTCGTAGTTGCTCAGCCGATCCAATGCCTGAGAGCATCAGGAGTTGTGGGGAATTGATTGCTCCACCAGAGAGAAGCACCTCCTTATTCACTCGCTCCTGTTGTTCCACTCCATCCTTAAGATAGGCAACACCAACCGTATGTGTCCTCTCGAAGAGAACCCGTGTGACCAATGCTTCTGTCACAACCGTCAAATTCGGGCGGTGAAGGACTGGATGCCGATACCTCGTAGCTGTGCTCTCACGTTGTCCTTGGCGTTGTGTTGTCTGACCGATTCCCACTCCTTCTTGTGACGCTCCATTGTAATCGTTGTTACGAGGCCAACCAAGTTCCACTCCAGCTTCGATAAAAGCATGCGGAAGTTGATTGGTTTCGGAGAGATCCATGACATGGATTGGTCCTCCCACGCCATGGTATTCTGAGGCACCACGCTCCTGATCCTCAGATTTCTTGAAATAGGATAACACATCAGCATATCTCCAGCCGTCGTTTCCCAATTCTTGCCAATGATCATAATCATAGCGATTTCCTCGAAAATAGTGCATGGCATTGATCGAACTGGAGCCACCGAGCACTTTACCACGAGGCCACGAGACCTTACGGTTGTTGAGATGCGGCTCTTCTTCCGTCGAATACGCCCAATCAATGGCCGTTCCTAGTAGGGCGAGAGGAGCAGATGCATCATGAATTGCTGAAGATCATTATTGCCACCTGCTTCAAGTACAAGCACTGAAGTTTCAGGGTCTTCAGTTCAGCGATTTGCCAGTACACAACCCGCTGAACCCGCACCGACAATAATATAATCGTACGTAGTCATTTTCCTTTTTCTACAAGGGTAGCGAACGTATGCGTACTCGATACCTTGAGCAAGTATGCTCTATACTACTAATGAGCGTTCCAAACGATACTATTGTTGAGAGAACAAAATAGTAGTATAAGAGACTATGACCGTGCGTGTCTTGAACGTTTCTGCAACATTAGAGAACACTCCTGTGCTCTTGTTGCAGGGCTTCTAAAATTATCCTCGATGGGTCTGGCACAATTTAGGTGAAACGTAGGAAATCGGCGTCAATCAGGGGAGTTAGTTCTTAGAAAAGAGGGTTCGTCACCAGTATCAGAGTTGCGTAAGA
>CAXUIS010000203.1:0-9905 GCA_964250915.1 uncultured Ktedonobacteraceae bacterium
AGCATAATGGCGTGTAGCAGAGCAAGGGGATGCCCCCATAAACATTAACGTAAGGAAAAAAGATGTCTCCGGTGAGGCAAGGGCACCCGCAAGGGGATGCCCCTCCCATACACGAACGGGCTTGAGGAGGCACGTCATATGGGAGGGCGTTCCCCTTGCAGGTGCCCTAGTCAGAGCGACAAACTAGCAGGAGTTACATGAGAAGGAACTAGAGCATGACATTTTTGCAAGGGCTGTTGTTATTTGGTGCTGCCATCTTAGGTGGAACGCTCAATGCGGTTGCGGGTGGTGGCAGTTTCTTTACGTTTCCAGCATTGATCTTTACGGGTGTCGGCTCTATTACTGCAAATGCGACGAGCACTGTGGCACTCTGGCCTGGTTCCGTAGCAAGTATGGGAGCATACCGACGCGATTTGGTGGATCAACAACGCGGCTTACTTGCCCTCCTGCTTGGCACAAGCCTGATTGGTGGCGTGCTTGGAGCTATCCTTTTGTTGCGCACACCTGAATCGACTTTTGTAAGCCTAATTCCCTACTTGTTGTTGGGAGCAACACTTCTTTTCGCCCTAAGTCCATATATTACCGCACGTTTACGTATGCGTACTCTTGAAAAGACGACCCGCATTTCTACGGCAACGCTGATCGTGATTGCCTGCGTACAGTTCGTGATTGCCATTTACGGAGGGTATTTCGGTGGGGGTATTGGTATTATGATGCTGGCGGCACTGGCCTTCATGGGTATGGACAACATCAATAAGATGAACGCGGTCAAGGCTGTCCTGACATCAGCTATCAACGGGGCTGGTGTTGTAACTTTTGTTATTGCGGGTAGAGTTCTGTGGCTGCAAGCACTTGTGATGATTGTCGGAGCTATCATTGGTGGCTATGGCGGTGCATATTATGCACGTAAAATTGAGCCAAGATGGGTGCGACTCTTCGTCATTGTAACAGGCGTAGTGTTGACCATCTACTTTTTCGTGCATCACTAACTTGTGGGAACGACATGAACGGTAGAGGCAGCAATTTATTGCACTCAATGATGTAAATACAAACATTAAACGGCTCTGTCCCACATGTGATCCTGCTATTGCAGAGTTATAAACACATTATGAAATCTTTACTGATGCCAATGAGGATATTCTCGTTGAGCTGATGATGAGGTTAAATCACCAAAAGTGGGACAGGCACTTCGCTCTATTCTCCAAGAAAGGTGTTCACAATGTACAATATTCTTCGTTCTCTGAATCTCGTCGTATCCCTCGCTTCAGCAGGGGCGGCAGTGATTGCTCTTCTCCGACCAGCATCTTTTTCTGGCTCAAGTCACGTTGCTGAAGGTGAGGTATTCTATGTGCGTATGTATGCTGCTCGCTCCATTCCGTTCGGGCTAGCCGCCGGAATTTTGCCGTTTTGGCTTAGTGGGCCAGCTGTCGCGTGGGTTCTCTTTACCTCCGCAGTGATTCAAACCGTGGATGTCGTCATTGCGGTGGGGAAGAAGGAGCGGGGGATGATGATAGGTGCATCTGTCGGAGCGATCGTGCATCTTCTTTGTGGCATTGCGATCAGGTAGGTCTATGTTGGCTGTAGTCGAACTTTGGGAGGATTGGAACGAAAAGTCGGCGTAAGAATTTGAGGCGAGGTTCCATCTGGCGTTATAGCAAACAGATACTACACAAGAATAAGCTAGCACCGTTTAATGTTTGTATTTACACCCAATCTCTACAAGAGAAACGTCACAATACATATGTTACACAGCGAAACGTTATGCAATTGTAAGCCGTGAATACCATAACATACATCGTAGCAACACAAAACTTATTATCAAGAAAACGGATATAGACACCATGACACAACAAGAGACTCAACCTCAAAATGACGCTCAACCTATTGCGCAACAAAATGAAACCGCGCAAGCACAACAGCGGAGGGCACAGGATGATGGGCAAGAGCATGCAAGTAAGTGGGCATTATTTTCGATTGTCGCCATTGGAGTTTTCATGGCAACGCTCGACTCATCTATTGTCAATATCAGCTTGCCTAGTATTGCCCGTGACTTCAGAGTACCGCTCAATGGTGCTATTGAATGGGTCATTATCGCCTACCTTGTTGTAACGGCCGCCGTCTTGCTCTCAGCAGGTCGCCTCTCAGATATGATTGGACGAAAAGCGATATGGGCAGTCGGCCTCTTCGTGTTTACAGGAGGCTCGGCTCTGTGTGGTGCGGCTACCTCACTTGGTTTTCTGGTCGCGGCACGTGCCGCACAGGGACTTGGGGGTGCACTCTTGTTCGCCGCAAGCCCCGCCATGATAACAAACGCATTTCCAGCACAGGAACGTGGGCGCGCGCTTGGTCTCAATGCAGTCATAGTTGCGCTTGGCGTCAGCGTCGGGCCACCACTCGGAGGCGTTATCACCGCCTATCTATCATGGCGTTGGATATTCTATGTCAACGTGCCTATTGGTATTCTTGGCATTCTATTAACACTACGCGTGCTCACCGAAAAATTTCATCGCAACCCCGGCAAGTTTGACCCTCTTGGCGCAGTACTGCTAGGTGTGGGGCTTGCAAGCTTGACTGCCGCACTCTCGTTTGGACAAGAAATCGGCTGGACCTCACTCATTTTTATTGCAGGTATTGTAGTTAGTGTTATCACACTTGGGCTGTTTCCCTTTGTAGAGCGTCGTGTCGCTAACCCGATTATCGACTTGAGTCTGCTACGTAACCGTGTCTTCCTCTCAGCGAATATGAGCCTTGTACTCAGTTTCCTGGCACTCTTCGCGGTCAGCTTTCTGATGCCATTCTACCTGGAACAACTACGTGGCTTCCCAACACAGATTGTTGGTCTATTGCTCACACCCCTACCAATTATGATCGCTATCATTGCGCCGCTCAGTGGTTCACTCGCTGATAGATTCGGGAGTACACGATGGCTTGCATCTGGTGGTTTAGCCATTGCGTGCGTTGGTCTTATTCTGTTAAGCCAACTGAACGCGCATAGCTCGGTATTCGATATCATCTGGCGGCTTGTTGTCACGGGCGGTGGACAAGCCTTGTTTCAATCTCCAAACAATAGCGCGCTCCTAGGCTCTGCTCCTCCACAACAACGTGGTAGTGCATCCGGTTTTCTGGCAACTGGTCGTGTTATGGGTCAAAGTTTGAGCGTTGCTCTTGCAGGTGCGGTCTTCGCCAGTCTGGGTGGCTCGGCTGCTGGACTTGCCATTCAAAACCATTCCGGCAACCTGAGTGCATTGCAACAAACGTTTACCACTAGTTTCCGCACCGCTCTGCTCGTCTGTGCGTTTATCGCCGCTGCCGGTGTCTTCACCTCGCTTGTGAGAGGAAGTGGAGAAAAGAAAAAAGTATAAACATAATGCATAAAACGATGAATGGGTAAAAGTTCAAAAAACTTTTACCCATTCATCGTTTTATGCATTATAATAATTTCATGAATAAGACAGACCGCTTATTGGCTATTGTGCTGGAATTGCAGGGCAAGGGCAAGCAACGCGCCGAAGACCTTGCGAAGACATTCGAGACGAGCAAGCGTACCATCTATCGTGACATAGAGGCGTTATGCGAAGCTGGTGTGCCGCTTCTCTCGATTCCAGGACGTGGCTACTCGCTGATGGAAGGCTATTTTCTGCCGCCATTAAGCTTCACAACCGACGAGGCGACAATGCTGTTGTTAGGTAGCGAGTTCATGGCGCAAAACTTCGATGCACAATATTGTACAGCCGCACATGCCGCGAATCGCAAGATAACCAGCGTCTTACCAGAAAAGTTGCGTGAGGATGTAGCCTATCTACAAAAGAGCATTCGCTTTATCGCCGCCGAGCAACGTCCCGCCGAAGTCATGATGTTACAGCAAGTTCGGCGCGCAATTATCGAACGTGTCACGGTACGTTTTCACTATGCGAAACGCTATGGGCAGAATGGTCAAGATACACAAACAACGCGCGAGGCCGATCCCTATAGCCTTGTCTATGTTACAGGCACATGGCACATGACTGCCTATTGCCATATGCGTAAAGACATCCGTATTTTTCGCCTTGACCGTATAGACGCACTTGAGGTGTTGCCTCAAGCCTTTGTCCGACAAGCTCACTTCATAATGGAAGAGCATCAGGGACGGGAACGAAACATAACTGTACGCGCCCTCTTCGACCATGAGATTGTACGCTGGGTACATGAGTCACGCAACTACTATATTGTTGCAGAAGAGGACACGGCAGAGGGACTTCTAGTCACGCTCCAAATACGTCAGGAGAGTGAGATTGTACAATGGCTCCTCGGTTGGGGCCAACGTGTACGTGTACTTGAACCAGACTCGCTACGCCAAACATTGCAGAATGAAGCAAGAGGAATATTAGAGCAGTATCAATAAAAAGAGGAGTGGTGCAAGGCCGTTGGCATGACAGGGGCAGAGCACCTGTCATGCTGCTCACGCCTCATTTTTCTTTTCTAGCTTGCGATTACACGGTCTGTCTCTATTTTATAGATGACGCGCACATCGCTGGGTTGATGATTTGCGTACTTATCCCGACCGGTGTATTTCTTCGACATCTTGTCGATGTGGTCGTTAGCACCCTCCTCCGTAGCCTCAGCGATATGACCTCGTATCGAGAGCCAATGCCAGGGATTGTCGGAGTCAACGATGTCAAGACCCACCTTGGGTTGCCTATCCATATTTAAAGCTTTTTGTCTGCCTTTAGAAGTGTTAATCAATACGTGTGTGCCATCAAAATCAACCCAAACAGGTGTCACTTGTGGTGTTCCATCAGGCATCACCGTGGCTAAATGAGCGAGTAGAGGCTTTTGGAAAAGGTCTAATGCCTTCTCTGGAATGCTTTCTGCCATAGAAGATTTTCTCCTGCTACGTTTTTCGTGGAAACTTTTGTAAGTAACTGAGAAAAATTCAGTTACTCTCAATTTCTTGAACTCATTGTACCTTAGTTTCCTGGCGTAACGCAAACGAGTTTTCCTGCTGACATACAGTTGTCACATATCTAGTATATACTCGTGCCATACTCAATAATGTGAACTCCTGTACGGGTCTGCTTTAGCACACCCTCACGTGATGAAAGGGTGTGCTAAAGCAGACCCGTACAGGAGTTCAATTCCCTCGTTTATTTGCTTGTGGAGGAGAACTATCCATGACTACAACCTTCAAACAATTGACACCAAATCTGATGGTCGAAGATGTGAACCTAGTGGAGACGGTATGACATGGTTGAGCAAACAAAAGAGGTGATAGTAAAAGAGTTTCGGCAGATTCCAGGTGTTGGCAAGAGTATCGCCAACGATCTGTGGAGTATGGGATTTCGCTCTCTACAAGAGTTGAAGAATCAGGACCCTGAAGCTATGTACGACAGACTATGCGAACTACAAGGTATGCAGGTTGATCGCTGCATGCTCTACGTATTTCGATGCGCTGTGTACTACACCTCAAATGAGCAGTATGAACCGGATAAACTCAAATGGTGGAACTGGAAAGATATGTAGGGACCGATTTATCGCGTCCTTGCTTACAGTCGAGACGCTACGAGGACGTGATAGGTTCGGTTTAATTATTCCGTTAGAGTGTGAAACGCCTGATGAACTTTGACACTCGAACATGGCAATGACGGTAGGGGCAGCAATTCATTGCGCCCAATGATGGGGGTAGTGGGGCAACGCGTCGGCAAATATTCGTGCTCCCAATGCGAACCCCTCCCCACCCATCATTGGGCGCAATGAATTGCTGCCCCTACCGAACAACTGACGTGTAAGCGTTATTTTGTCAGTGTGCGTTATCGGTCCCACCGTATTGTTACAAACGAATGAGCTTGCTCGTATACAGAGATGAGAGGCATAATAATAAAAATCATATTTTGAGGTATTTATAGTATGAGCGAGACAAAGACCATGATGAAATGGTCGGAACTACAAAATTTACCCGTAACTATTCCCAGCGAAGGCATCACTATTGGAACCGTTGTCGATTGTTTTTTTCAGCCCGATACCAACGCTATCTATGCATTAAAGGTGCGACTACGTCTGTTGGGCGAACGTTCGCTACCAGTAACAGGAATTAGAAGCATCGAAACGACAGGGGTCGCTATTCCAAGCGCGCAAATGCTCAGTGAGCATCTACCCCCACTGCCACTTGTGAGTGGACTTATTACATCTGCTATTAAAAGTGAGAGTGGCAGCGATGTTGGCAAGGTTAATGCTATCCTCCTAGGCACTGAAACACCCCGGACGCTACGCATCATCGGCATTGAAATGACAAACGGCACAGGCAAACGCATCAAAACGTTCGGTGCCGATGCCGTCGGCAGTTACCACGATGGCACAGTTGTAGTCACCGATACCGCCGCCAAACGACTAAAATAATAGAAACGCATCCAGTTGAGGTCACATATGGCCTTAACTGGATGCGTTTCTATTATTTCCCACCTGTCAGTCGCAGCACCTCTGCTTCGGCTTCGCGCGCATCCTTACGGCGCGAAAGTTTTTTGAGTGCCTCGGCTTTGCGTCGCCAATTATCAGCATCGCCAGGGGCCAGTTTGACCGCCTCTTCTGCTGCTTCCAGAGCCTCTTCGTTGCGCCTTAACTGTTTTAGCACAAGCGATTTATTATGCCATGCAGACGCCATACGTGAATTGAGTTTTAACGCACGCTCATATGCCTCAAGTGATTTCTGGTAGTTACGCAAATGATACTGTGCATTCCCCAAACCATTCCAGGATAATGGAGTGTTAGGATTGAAGCGTACAGCAGCTTCATAGGCTGTCAACGCCGCGTCATATTGTCCAAGCTCACAAAGTACATTCGCCTTGCCATTCAACGCGGAAGCAAAACGTGGGTCGAGACGTAGTGCCTGATCGTAAGCAGCGATAGCTTCTTGAAAGCGTTTCAGGTCGGTAAGAACATTACCGCGTTTATCATATGCTTTGACAAAATTGCGATCAAGCTGGATTGCCTTATCATAGTTTGTGAGTGCACTTTTCAGGCGTTGCTCGGCATAATAGACATTGCCCATGCCAAAGTAGTTAGGAGCATAATTTGAATTCAGCTTTTGGGACTCCTCATATGCGTTTAGCGCATCTTGAAAACGTCCCAGGTCGTAGAGCGTATTTCCCTGAGCATTCCAGTAAATGGCGTTACGTGGCTCAAACACAAGTGCTTGCTCAAATGAGCGCAATGCCTCTGGAAAGCGTCGCAATTGACGCAAGACGAGACCCTTGTTATGTAGTGCTTGCCCTAAGCGTGGTTCATAGTGTAATGCTGTATCAAACGAAAAAAGAGCTTGCTCAGGCGAGCCGAGCGCATTTTGTGCCGCACCTTTCCCATTCCAGGCCAGTGCGTTATCAGGTTCGAGAGCCAGTGCTTGCTCGAACGCAGCCAACGCCTCTTTATTGCGTCGTAACATATTAAGAGCCGTGCCCTTGCCGTTCCAAGCCGCAACAAGTTTGCTATCCATATGCAGTGCTCGCTCAAATGAGGTCAATGCTTCCTGATGATTCCCATTCAAGCCATGTGTTGTGCCAATTTTCTGCCAACCTTGTGCATCCCGAATTTGATGTCGCGTTTGAGCCGTGTTCAATGCGTAGGGACTATAAGGTGGCACGGTGACTGTTGGCTGTTTCGCTGTCGCTGGACGCGGAACAGTGCGCGTTAGTGTACCACTGATACGCTGATCTTCGATGTGACGCAGAGTTCTTTCGACCTCTTTCGCGCTGACAGGTCGATTCTCAACCTTCAAATCGAGCATCCGAATCAGAAGTGAATCTAGCTCTGCTGGCACCAATGGATTCAATTCCGAGGCAGGACGAAAGAAAAACGGCTGCTCACTTGGATCAATCCCTGTCAGCAGGCAGTGCAGCAATGCGCCAAGACTGTAGATATCGGAGCGCGGTGTGCTTTGTGCCTTACCATACTGTTCTGGTGCCGCAAAGCCGGGTGAGCCAAAAGCAACAGTGTCATGCGATTGACCCGGTTTAAAAATGCGAGCGATGCCGAAGTCAATGAGATAGATATGTCCATCGCCTATCATCACGTTCGATGGTTTGAGATCACGAAAGATAATTGGTGGTTGATGTGTGTGCAGGTGATTCAGTACATCACACAACTGCATACCCCAATCCAACGCCAGTTCTAGGGCGATGGGACCACCGCCCTTGTGTTCCAGGTAATCTTCCAGCGTCTCACCCTCGATAAAGTCCATCACAAGGTACGAACGTTCCTCTTCTGTGAAGTAGTCATAGATACGGGGCAGATTGGGATGCACCAGATCGGCGAGCAAGCGTGACTCACGTTCAAATGCATCCTCAGCCTCTTGAATGCGGGTAGGAGTGAGACCAGCGCGACTCATCTCTTTAATCGCAACGGAACGGTTATTAAAGCGTGTATCGGACGCTCTATAAACGGCACCCATACCCCCTTGTCCAATGCGCGACTCCAATTGGTAGCGGTTGCCAAGCAACGTCTGCTCTGGCAGGTCGCCGGTAGAACGTTTAAAGAGGAGCGGGGCGGCACAATGTTGACAGAAGCGGGCCGTTTCCGCGTTCGCTAAACCACAGTTATCACAAAATTGTTCCGCCATACACCCTTCATTCCTAATAATAGGTGGAGAAGCAAGGGCGCCCGCAAGGGGACGCCCCTCCCATACATAAAGATGCTCCCAACATGTCGTCGCATGGGAGGGGCGTCCCCTTGCGGGCGCCCTTGCTTGATGTTACATGAACACCGACCGTACAATACATCACGGGCGTGGTGGACCAACGCGCCATAATTGTAACCATTCCTCGATACTCAATGTTTCAGCACGACGACTCGCCTCTATCCCTGCTTCGGCAAGCCATGCCCGAATGATCTCATTCTTATAATGTAGGCCATGCGTCAAGGAGTTGTGTAGTTGCTTGCGCCTTTCACTGAAACCTGCTTGCACCAGACGGAAGAAACTCTCGCGCTCAGCCGGAGACAATGGTGCCTCTGGATGAACATCGACGCGTAGAATCGCTGAGTCAACCTTTGGCGCAGGATAAAATGACGATGCAGGAACGTGCGCCATAATACGTGGTTGCCCATAAAATTGAATGCTGATTGCCAGCACACTCAGGTCTCCTGGTTGCGCCACGATGCGTTGAGCCACCTCTTGCTGCACCATGACTACTAGTGTACGCGGTGGATTCGCACTTTCTAAAAAGTGGCGAAACGTCGGTGCCGTAATATAATACGGCAGGTTCGCCACCAGCTTATATGGTGCCTGTCCAAAGACCTCTACAGGGTTCAGAAAGAGCAGGTTGCGTGCAATCAGCTCAACATTTCCGTAAAAGCTTGTCGTTTTAGCAAGCAATGCCAGCATATCGCGTTCCAATTCGACAGCAACGACGCGTCGCGCATGCTGTGCTAACTCACGTGTTAATACGCCAGTACCCGCGCCAACCTCTAAGATTTCGTCATCGGCAACAACTTCGGCGGCGGCAACAATCTTCATAAGAATAGAGCGATCAATTAAAAAATTCTGCCCAAACGCTTTATTTGGACGCATATTGTGCGCATACAACAAATTGCGCAGTTCGCGCACACTCGTCAGGTCTATATCTTTATACGGTACAATGTTGTTCTGCACTATCTCTTCGGTTGATTGTTGCTGTGGAAGACTATCCGTCACCTATCGCTTCCCCATCTCTCATAAATTTTCGTCTATACATATTCTACGCTATTCATCCCCACAAACACAATTTTGCACACCTTTGACTGTAGTAATGAGCAAGATATCTCGAAAACGGTAGGGGCAGCAATTCATTGCGCCCAATGATGGGCTAGGCGGAGGACACATTGGCAACGATGGTCTCACTCGATGCGTTCGATAGCCTGATGGGTGCTGGCTTCACCGTCAACAACCCCAACGCAGTTTCAAC
>CAXUIS010000204.1:0-9899 GCA_964250915.1 uncultured Ktedonobacteraceae bacterium
TTCTGAACCTTCTTTCTTGAGGGTTCTGATGAGTTTTTGTAGTCTAAACGTCAATGTACAGGATTGTTACATGAAAATGCTATCACGCATTTTTATCACTGAATCTTCCCATAATGACTATTTGGTGATGATTTTCGCGTTATCCCTTGACAAACGATAAACATTGTGTTTACATTATACATATCGACTTATTCTCATCTAAGGGAATACCTACGAAAACGATGTGTGACATATAAAAAGACGTACTATAACATTGCCCATATTTATGTATGTACTTTGTGCATATCGTTTGTTATGATGGTAAGAGGTCAATTGCAGGATTTGTTGCTTGTCGATTGACGCAATCCAAAGGGTGTATTCCCACTATCTATGTTTCTCTTACAGGAGGTATGCTCATGGCTCGTCGAAACACTATGGAAGTTCTCGCTAATGAGACAAGTACCGCGGATGTACAGCCAGTTCAGCACGACGAATTGTTAACTGTACACGAGGTTGCACGTCGTCTACGCGTTGATGATACGACAGTACGTCGCTGGATCAACAATGGTATTCTGGAGGCCATTACGCTTCCCCACAGTGGCAAACGTCGTGGGTATCGTGTTAAGCAGTCAACCCTGACTGAATTGCTGAAAGCACCAGCCCTTCCAGCCTAAATCTTCTATTCATAATAAGCTACCCTATTCTTTTGAGTATTAGAGATGTCTCACATAGCATTATGTAGTGTTATGTGGGGCATCTCTGGTTTCACATGTAAACTTTTGCGCTAAAGACTTGCTTTATAACAGTATTCATGGTTAAATGCCCCAATATGACAGAGGAATTTTCAAAACAGCAATATAACTACCGAGTGTTTAAAGAACTTATCGCAGGAGAAGATACAGCTATTGATGTCGCAAAAGCAGCCCTTCTGATTGCAACTATTGAGTATCCTTCCCTCGATGCCGAACACTCTCTCGCAACACTCGATACGCTGGCGTATCGAGTTCGTGTCATACTCAACCTTTCAGAGACTGACACATATCCTCCTGAGTCAATCGCTCCTCTCACTGTCATCGATGCGATAAACAAGGTACTTTTTGAGCAAGAAGGATTCCGAGGAAACGAGAGCGATTATTATAATCCAGATAATAGTTTTCTCAACAAGGTGCTCGAAAATCGTGTTGGCATACCCATCTCACTTTCACTCATTTATATGGAGATAGGAAAACGTGTCGGATTGCTTATAGAAGGTATAGGTTTGCCTTTCCATTTTGTTGTACGTTGCACACTCCCTACAGAAATTCTTTACATTGATCCGTTTGAAGGCGGTTTGCTTCTAAGTGAGCAAGATTGCCGCGAACGTATACGTCGCTTTTCCCACGGAAGAATGACCCGCTTACCACGTCATTTATTCGAGCCAGTGAAGCCAAAACAACTGCTCGTGCGTATGCTTGGCAACCTCAAAAATATTTACCTCCATAGAGAAGACTATACGAAATCCTTGCTTGTAGCAAACTATATTCTCCTGCTCATTCCTGATGCCGCACGTGAGGTGCGAGATCGTGGTATCATACACCTTCAACTGAAACATTATGCAAAGGCGTTGCACGACCTCAAAGCATATCTGAAGCTTGAACCACAAGCCAGCGACCGCCACGAGATGCAGAGTCATATTAAGACTATACAGCAAACAATTGCTATGATGAACTGAAGATGTACATTCATTCTTACACAGAGCCTGCATAAATCGTATTGACAACAATACAATGCAAGTCATCACGGTTGAAAACTATTCGTTTAGATGCAAGGACATTGCCGAATACATCTCATTTAGAAAGCGGCTTGGCCTTTTCTCCAACAATCGCGTCTCAACAAAACCATTTTTCCGCGCCAACACCTCCCATGTTTCGTACGAGAACGGATAGGGAACCCACACGTTGCCGCGATCAACGTTGTATTCTACCAAGAGCAACCTACCCTCTGGACGGAGATAGCTAGCAACATGTCGCAGCACATCGTCTTTCTTGCGTACAAAGTGTAGCGAGTTAGCCATTACAACACCATCGAGTTGTGGTAGATTCAGTGGACGAGTAAAGTCTGCCGTAATATAGAACACGTTCATTGCAGGTGCAAATTGACGCATTGCTTGCTCTTGCTGCCTCAATACGCTGCTATCTTTATCTACAGAATAAATGCGCCCGGTTGGACCAAGCAATTCTGCGAGGGCAAGAGTAAACGCACCTGAACCTGAGCCGAGATCAGCCCAGATACCTCCCGGTTCAGAGATGCCTTTACGTAAAAGATGTACATGGTCGGTATGGTTCATACTCGTTCCCCTATCTCGTCAACAGGTAAGCCTTCGAGTTGCATAATCTTGAGGGCGTTGGTGGTAGGTGAAGGACCAGAGCGTATATGATAGTCAAAGACCATTTCGCCATTCATCACATCCTCCTTGAAGTGATAGTTCGTGACACCAGGAAGCGTGTTCGCTAGAGTTACAAGCTCAAGGTCATGTGTCGAAATGCAGCCAAGACAATTTCGTCCGACAAGTGCATGGACAAAAGAGCGGCTTCCAATCAGACGCTCACGATTGTTTGTACCCTTGAATATCTCGTCTATAAGAAAGAAGAGAGGATAGCCCTCCTGTTGCAGTTCCGTGAGCAGTGCTTTGAGTCGTCGCACCTCTGCGTAGAAGTAAGAATAGCCGTCTGTCACTGAATCGCTCACCTTGATACAGGTAAACACTCTGAATAGCGTCGTGGAAAACGTACTCGCATTGACAGGTCCACCTGCGAAAGCCAGACACAGATTGATGCCAAGTGTACGTAGAAAGGTACTCTTGCCAGACATATTTGAACCAGTGATAATCACAACTTCACCCCGTTTATAGAATGTGAAATCATTTGTCACTTTCTGCTCATCCACTAGTAATGGATGTCCCAATGCAGTAGCCTCGAAGAGAGCATGTCTGTCTGTAGCATTTGCAGTAACACCAGGAAAAGTATACATCGGGTTCAGGTAGGCAAACGACGCAAGCGAGTTCAAAGCCTCTAGTTCAAACCACACGTCGAGCCACTGTGGAAGATAGGCAGCGACTTGTACTTTATAGTGTCTCAAACGATAGGCACAATAGGTATCCCACGGCACAAGCGCATTAATCGGCAACCACAGATACGGATTTTTCGCTAGTGTCGCTGCATTTGCAATCCTGGCAAGACCCTTGAGAAGTTGCGAGGGTCGATGCTCTTGATCTACAAAAAACGGTTCGCATAATGTTCTCAAACGAGATTTAGCACTATACGGATATTTTTCCAGGTACTCGAATACGGTGCTAGTGGTGGCAAAGGCGTCACGTAGATAGTAGGCATCTTCAAACACATCACCACGTATCTTCTTTGTGTTTAGAAAAAGGAATAGCGAACACAGTAGCGAGGCAATCCATAATGGTGAGAGGAGACCAACAACGTTTAATATCGCTAGTATAAGTGTTATGACACAGAGCGCGATAGATGCCCATAGTAAAGTGGGTAACGCGGCGGTTCCATTCATTTGGTTCAGCCATATTGTCAATCTATTGCCTTCCAACTGTTCAGCTATTTGACGCGATGCGAGCAATGATTTGAGAGTGAGTTTATCACGAAACCGTGTGAGCGGTACTAATTCACGTACCAGTGCCTGTCTGCTCTGTGTCGTGTTCAAGTCAGGAGAGGTTGTAAGCAACCATTCGTGAAGACGCCTTGTCCCCTCACCTGATACAGCAGTATTCAACAGGCGATGTAGGGAACGTTCGCCCGTGATGTCAAGATCGGACTCAAAGGGATGTCCAGTTTGAAGTGCTGTCACAGGGACAGCAGGAATGACGCTCCAATCGAGACGCATACGTGCGACATGTGTAGACTTGATATATGACCAGACTTTGTGTCGCACAATGCTCCTGTCAATGTTGCCTTGAAAGTATGCCACAACAGAAAATGCAATTACGGCGAGCAAAGCAAGTACTACAGCAAGCCACCATCGTGCTACTACATAGCCCAAGATAGCTAGCACAATGCCACCAAAGAAGATTGCTACACGCGTCCACGAATAGCGGTTGCTACGCTGATCGAGTATTTTGATACGTCTTGTGAGACGGGAAATTTGTCGTCCGAGAGCTTCTATACGCTCTTGTTTTATGTTCACAGCATGTTCCTCTTGTACGGGTCTGATTTATCACACCCTATTAGCACATCATATACTAAGTCGGGTGTGATAAATCAGACCCGTACAGCTTGCCCTATCATAACTCTATTTGCATAGTTGGGCAAGAAGGTAGCATTGCATTGTTCCAAAAGCGTATCATGGTGAGAGTCATTTGTTCGTCGTCAGCAGGGAGGCCGCAAGGGTCTCTCTGCTGTTAAGAAAGGGTACCTATTTTTATGGAACTGACAAACAAAGGTGTTTTCATTTCGGGTGGAGCGTCGGGCTTAGGGGCGGCATGTGCACGCCTTCTAACACAATCTGGAGCAAAAGTGGTGATAGCCGACCTGAATAGCGAACTGGGCGAGGGTCTTGCGAAAGAGTTAGGCGGCTCAACACATTTCGTGAGAACGGATGTTACAAATGAAGAGAGTACACAGGCCGCGATTAAAGCTGCTGTTGACGCTCTTGGAAGCCTGCACATCACGATTAACTGTGCAGGTATTGGCAATGCAGAGCGCGTGATAGGGAAAAATGGTCCCGCGAGTCTGGCTGGCTTCACAAAGGTTATTCAGGTTAACTTGATTGGCACATTCAACGTGATCCGCCTCGCGGCTACTGCGATGGCTGAAAACTCACCGGAAGGAGATGGTGAGCGCGGCGTCATTATCAACACAGCCTCGGTTGCAGCCTTTGATGGTCAGATTGGGCAAGCAGCATACTCTGCCTCTAAAGGTGGCATTGTGGGTATGACGCTACCTATTGCGCGTGACCTTGCGCGTAGCGGTATCCGCGTGATGACAATTGCGCCAGGACTGTTCGACACTCCACTGCTGGCAGGCTTACCAGAGCCAGCACGTCAGTCACTCGGTCAACAGGTACCCTTTCCATCACGCCTCGGACAGCCCAGCGAGTATGCAGCATTGGCGAAACACATCATCGAGAATCCGATGCTGAACGGCGAAGTTATTCGCTTAGATGGTGCTATAAGAATGGCTCCTCGCTAATAAGAAAGCTTTTTCACCTCATCCTCTCATACCACGTCCAAGCCCGTGTAACTACTACTGTCGAGGGGGAACCACCAGTACGCTGCAAGGTTCCCTCTCATGGTTTTTTCGCAAGTTCATGAGCTATCCTGCTGCATTCGGTTTGTACAAGTTGCGCGACTATAATGACCCTAGAAATTTGAGTGGACCACCATAATTAATAATATTGAAGCAGAGTTTATTCACATAAATCGAATATTAATAATACAGCTATATAAATTATTCAAGGCTTTGCTTCAGTCTGTCGTGTTTGATAAAATCTCCAAGCCGCTGAAAATCTTCCATTTGTAATTCTGCTGAACGATGGATACGCGCTCTTGGACCTGGATGATAGAGTGCTATTAACCACCGATTGTACCAGACGACAGGGATACCCGTATGTTGAGCAAGTGTAACAGTATGCGTTTCGAGATATTGAAGTGCTCGTAGAGCGACTTTTCCTAAAGTAACAACATAGCGTGGCTGAAGAAGCTGAATTGTCTCACGTAAATAGTTTGAGCAATTGCTTATTTCGGATGAAGTGGGTGATGCATTCCGTCCCTGCTTGTTTTGTGGGTTGCAGAGGACAGCATTGGTGATGAAAATAGTTTGTCGGTCAATATCGGTGGCCCTCAAAAGTGCATCGAAATTGCGTCCTGTTTGATCTCCTGTTAGAGGAATACCTGATCGTTCTGCGCCAAGTCGTCCTGGTGCTTCCGCAATAAACAGAAGTTCCGCATGTAATGGTCCATTTCCTGTGCTTAAAACATGAGTACGACCCTCCATTCGAGGACACCAATGGCAACTATGTACTCGTTCAACGAGACGTTGAAATTTTTCATTCACTGTATATTCTGAATGAAACGACGATGAGATGTGTGGCTCATTGTAGTTGTTCAAAGACATAGATTTTATACCTCACACATACGATGTAGTGACCTCATAATAACAAAGTTGAATCTATGTTTTTCCATGTAATCTCTATCTTATTATCAGTATAATCATCGCAATGACGCCTGTCAAACTTTCGGGGATTACTATGCTGTGCAGCTTACTGTAAACGCCTATAAGGTTTCCTCCTTCAACGAAAAAGGAAGTGGCAAGCCAAAAAGCATGGCTAGTTCCTGCAACATCTCTTTGAATACTATCAGGTCAACCGTGAAGCAGTTAACACCGATTGGATGGTGCGATAAGAATGGCTCCAAAATAGGGAATGTAACAGAACGGAAACACAAGATAGGGTGTCTATGCGGATAGTCTGTTTTGTGTTTCCGTTCTGTTGTTTCTTTTATCCATGAACAAGTGATGAAAAAGTCGAATACAGCAGCCAAACATTAAGACTCAGAATGAGCACACTACATCCAATAGCCGCCCATGTGGTAATTCTTTTGTTGACGAGCGTTCCCATGATATCACGTCGGCTCGTGAACATAACCAAGGTAATAACGGGCAAGGGCAAGACAAAACTTAACACAACTTGGCTAATTACAAGTGTACTTGTAGAATTGAGGCCAATGGCGGCAACAACCACCGCAGGAATCATGGTGACAAGACGCCGCACCCAGATGGGAATGGTGAAACCGACAAAGCCTTGCATAATGACTTGTCCCGCCATTGTGCCAACGGTGGAACTGGAGAGACCAGAAGCGAGCAATGAGACCGCGAAAATGATACTAGCGGCTCCTCCTAGTAGAGGGGTAAGTGTCTGGTACGCTGTAGAAATGTCACCGATATTTGTCTGTCCGTGTGCATGAAATGTTGCGGCTGCCATGTAGAGCATCGCCATGTTGACAAGTCCAGCCACGCCCATCGCTAGCACCACATCGGGGATGCCCCATTTAAAGATGCGACGCGCTTCCTTTTCGTTGCGTGGCACGATACGTTTTTGTGTCAGTGAAGAATGCAGATAAATCACATGCGGCATAACAGTCGCACCGATAATAGCAACGGAGAAGAGGACACTTTGCGATCCACCAAGCCACGGTACAACCGCATGATAGCCGATCTGAGCAAAGTTTGGATGTGACAAAAAGGTTTCAATTACATAACAAAGCGCAATTACTCCAATTAGTGCTGTGATTACCGCTTCGAGGGGACGAAAACCGTAACGCTCTATCTGTAGAATGAGGTAGGTGGCAACACCGATGATCAATGTTGCATAGAGTAAGGGAATACCGAATAATAGGTTGAGCGCAATACTGGCTCCAAGAAACTCTGCTAGATCGGTTGCCATCGCCGAAATCTCGGCAACTGCCCACATTGCATAGACAACGGGCTTGCGAAAGTGCTTATGGCAAATTTCTGCAAGGTTGAGACCTGTTGCAATACCAAGTTTGGCGGACATCGTTTGTAGCAACATTGCCATCAGGTTCGCAAGTACGATAACCCAGAGCAGATTGTAACCAAAGGCACTACCACCCTGAATGTTCGTGGCGAAATTCCCTGGGTCGATGTAAGCAACACTGGCAATAAACGCTGGCCCCAGGAATGGAAGCAGGGCAAATAGTCCTTTTTTGTGTCCATCAAGTGCGGCTCGTGCCGCGGTCTGTGTTCCGTTTTGCTCAGGAGAACGTGCAGGAGTGGTGCCATCAAGTGGGCCTGATGGCAGCGAGGCAGATGGATAGATTCTCAAGAAAGTTCTCCTTGTACGTTCGTGGGTGACGCTGTTTTGTGTATCGCATCAGGTGTTACTGGGCGCACAAGTACCGCATGCGTCACAACATCACCAATCGCGTGTGTTTGTTCTCCAATACGTATAGTATAAACACCACCATAAGGGGCGACCGCTTCGACCTTGACTAAGGTTCCTGGTATGAGGCCAAGTTCGGAGAGATAGCGCAGCAGGTCTGGCTGCTCATCACTGACACGCTGCACAATTACCTGTTGTCCTGGGAGAATTGTTGAAAGTGGTTCACTCACAGCAGTAACCACACTCCCAGCTTTGTTTGGAATAGGATCGCCATGTGGGTCCTCGGTTGGATGATCTAATAAAGCGTCCATACGGTCCACGAATGCCTCTGAAATGGCGTGCTCAAGATGCTCGGCCTCGGCGTCAACCTCATCAAGAGGAAAGCCCATTGTCTGCACAAGAAAGAGTTCCAGCAGACGATGACGGCGCACAAGTTCTGTCGCCATCACGCGCCCCGTCTCGGTCAATTCCACACCATGATAGGGAACATAACACACGTAGCCGCGCTCGCTTAACCACTTGAACAATTGAGTGACGCTTGCATCGCTCAATTGCCCCGTTGCCTCTAACGGTTGTAAACGTTCCTTCATAACGGAGGTAGTAATTGACTCACCACGCTCTCCCGCTTTATAGCAAAGTTTCAAGCAGTCAATAGCGCGAATTGGCAGAGTATGTAATTCTGGTGACATGCTGAACCTCATTGTATTTCAATTCTCATAACATAATTTTTTACGTCTCTAAAAATATATTACCAGAAGATGTAGTTATATGTCAAGATAATTTAAAACATTTTTTGTAGGGGTCTAATTCATTACACCCTGCTGGCAACGCACAAATTTGGTGGTTGTGGAAACGCGTTCCAATCTCCTCCAGCATTATGAATTGCCAACAGGGTGTAGTGAATTAGACCCCTACATTTATCATTTCACATGAAATGCGATGAGTAATATGAGGGATATAAAAGATTTAGCGACGGCTTTCAGGTACCTCAAATGTGTAGGTATCGCCGTGTTCCATGTAGTGAACACGGTCTTCAAGATTGGACATCGCAACGAGCGATTTGAAATCTTCAAGCGGCGACTTGAACGCGGTATAGTCGTTATAGTGAATGGGAATATTCTTTTTTGCATTGATGAGTCTGACAGCCTCTATACCCTGCATTGCATCCATCGTGAGCAGGATGCCAAAGATGCGGGTACCGCCGAGGTGCAACATCGCAAGATCGATATCGGGATAGCGTTGTGGAATTTGTTGCAGGTCTTCAAAGAGCAGCGTATCACCAGTGATATATAATCGCACTAGCGTCTCGCCTGTGTTATTCTGAAACTCTAACATGCTACCCATAACAGAAGGCAACATGGAGTTCATAACGCCAGGACCATGCTTGCCGGGCATTGCGGTAATGCGTAACGTATAGTCGCCCTTTGTGACGGTGAGCGTCTCCCATGTATGCAGAGGCTCCAACGCGGTAAAACATTTGTGACGTAGAGCAATTGCGGCTTCGGGCGTCGTGACAATTGTTGTACCCTTATCAAGGTTCTTTTGCACAAAGCGGTCAAAGTGATCTTCATGCAAGTGCGAGAGCAGGACAAGATCGAATGGCGGAAGTTGGTCCATCTCCATTGCAGGATTGGTTAAACGCGCAGATGTCAGGCCACCACCTAAGTGAACGTGATCGCCTTGATGCAGAAAATTTGGGTCCGTCAAAATTGTGAACCCAGCGTAACGAATGAGAACAGTTGCGGTTCCAATGAAGAAAATTGTCCCTTGCGCGGGATCAACCCTTTCTGTACTACGTGGTAACGCAAGCGCACTTGTATTTTGCATAGTGTTCATCATGTACCCTCTTCTTTGTCTATAGGAAATTCATTTAAATGTGTAAGATGTATATATTCAAGACACGTTTGATGTATGAGTCTTGTAACAACTTCGAGGATTGTGATAGGCGAACGGACGCCTATACGAGGCAATACTGTTTAAGTACGTGCAATTGGGGTGGATGTGGGGACACACAGACGCCCACAAGGGGC
>CAXUIS010000205.1:0-9824 GCA_964250915.1 uncultured Ktedonobacteraceae bacterium
TTGCTCTGCTTCTCTCTGTGCTGGCGGCCTGTTCGCCCGCTAGCCAGTCGTCGTCCTCCTCTTCCTCCTCCTCCTCCACCACCCTGACCGTTGCTACCGTCAACAACTCTCAGATGGTCCAGATGGAGCAGTTGACCAAACAAGTCTTTGAAAAAGACCATCCCAACATCAAGGTCAACTTCGTCACCCTGCCCGAAAACGACCTGCGCTCCAAAGTCACTCAAGATGTCGCGACCAATGCTGGCAAGTTCGACATCGCCACCATCGGCAACTACGAAACTCCTATTTGGGCGCACAATGGCTGGTTGCAGGACCTCTCTCCCTACTTTTCCAAGATGTCGGCCACCGACAAGACTTCCTACAACTACGATGATCTGCTCAAACCTGTCATGACCAGTTTGTCCTATCAGAACCATCCCTACTCGCTCCCCTTCTACGCCGAGAGCAGTATGTTGATGTACAACAAGCAAATCTTCGCTCAGCATCACTTGACCATGCCCCTGCATCCCACCTGGGATCAGATCGCTCAATTCGCCCAACAACTCAACGATCCCAAGACGGGCACCACCGGCATTCTCTTGCGTGGACAGTCCGGCTGGGGCATGAACATGGCTCCGCTGGATACCATCATCAACACCTATGGCGGCCGCTGGTTCGACAACAATTGGACTCCGCAGTTGTCCAGTCCTGCCGTCCAGAAAGCTGTCACGCTCTACTCCACCCTCTTGCAAAAGTATGGCGAGCCGGGTGCCTCCACCTCTGGCTGGCAGGAGTGTGTCAACCTGATGACTCAGGGCAAGGGCGCCATGTTCTATGATGCCACCTCCTTTGGCGGCGTGCTGGAAACCCCTGCCACCTCTAAAGTCGCGGGCAACGTCGGCTATGTCTATGCGCCGACTGCCGTCACTCCCAATGGCAGTCATTGGTTGTGGGCCTGGTCCCTCGGACTCGTCAATTCTAGCAAGAACAAGGATGCCGCTTTCCAGTTCATCACTTGGGCCACCAGTTCCCCCTACTTGACGTTGGCGGGCAAGACCTTTGGCTGGGCCAACGTTCCTCCGGGAACGCGCACCTCGATCTATCAGAACGCGGATTATCAGAAGGCCGCTCCCTTTGCGGCGGTGACGTTAGACTCGATCAATACCGCGACGCCTGACCATCCCACGCTTGATCCGGTGCCCTATCATGGTGTGCAGTATGTGGGCATTCCCCAGTTCGAGTCGGCGGGCCAGCAAGTCAGCGAACTGATGTCGGCGGTGGTCGCGGGTAAGACCCCGGTCAACCAAGCCTTGCAGCAGTCCGATCAAATCCTGGCCTCCCAAGTCAACAAGGACAACGCCTCAGGCTACTAGTTACTTTGTGTGTGATACGAGAGGACCGTTCCTCTGTGAACGGTTCTTTCGCTGCTCATCTTCATTGCTCAAAATGACTCGCTTTTAAGAAGAAAGGGTATACTATGAGTCAGGTAGATCAAGTCCTTCAGGTACCCCTGCCGCGTCAAACGCAAAAACCAGTAAACCCTACAGCCAAGCGCGTTGAAGGGAAAACATGGCTACATATCCCCTCACTTGCCTTCATGATCGTGTTAACGCAGATACCGTTTCTCCTGGCGGTATGGTTCAGCCTACATGACTGGAATTTACTTGTTCCTTCTGAAGGCTTTCCTTTTGTGGGACTTGCGAACTATATTCACATTTTTTTTCAGGATCCAAACTTCTGGCCCATTATGGGCAACACTCTACAACTTGTGGTAGGTGCGATTATCCTGGCCCTTATTGGGGGAACTATTCTAGCTCTCTTATTAAACCGCCCGATCTGGGGTAAGAATGTGTTACGTGCTTTGGCAACCGTACCATTTCTGGTAACACCATCGGTAATGGCACTGCTGTGGAAAAATCTCTTCCTCAGCCCATCGTCAGGATTTATCAATTGGATGCTGAACTCTATAGGTCTATCTGGTGTGCCCTGGTTTTCTGCATTCCCACTACAGAGCGTCACATTCATTGTTGCCTGGGAATGGACGCCATTTGTGATGCTGGTCATTCTTGCTGGTTTACAGGCCGTTCCACACGAGGTTTTAGAGGCGGCAAAAGTCGATGGGGCCAATGCTTTCACGACATTCTGGCAGGTCATTTTTCCCTTGTTACGCAAACCCTACGAAATCGCCATCCTCTTCGGGACCATTTTTATCTTCCAGACGTTTGGTGAAATTTACGTGACGACTGCTGGTGGGCCAGGCTTAACAACCAATACCTTGCCGTATTACACGTACCGAACAGCATTAAGTTCATTCCAGATTGGGCAGGCCGCGGCCCTTGGTGCTATCGGTGTAGTTGTCGCAATTCTCGCGGCGCGAGGAATGCTTTATCTCATGACCGAGCGAGCAGCAGTAGAAAGGAGCTAAATAATGGGTGTTACAACCACAAGGAGGTGGTCCAACGTTGTGTGGACCGTGTTGACATATATCCTGGTTCTCGTAATCATTTTTCCCGTGCTCTGGATGGTCATTACGGGCTTTAAGTCAGAGGTTGCAGCCATTTCAACTCCGCCAACGTTTTTTTTCCAGCCGACGCTCGACCAATTTATGTTGGCGATAAATTCGGGGTTTGGTGCGTATCTTTTCAATAGTGTGATCGCGTCGTTTGTTTCGACAGCTTTGGCGATGGTGCTGGGTATCCCTGCCGCCTACGCAATGGTTTTCCAAATGCGCACAAAGTCATCCGACGACATGCTGTTCTTTGTGCTCTCCACACGCTTTATGCCTTTCGCCGCTATCCTTGTGCCTCTTTATGTCATTGTGACCAAACTGAATCTGCTGGATAATCTGTTTGTGTTGGTTGTGGTGTACACCGCCATGAATCTGCCACTGGTTATTTGGATGACGCGTTCCTACTTCCTGGATCTGCCAAAAGAGGTTCTGGAAGGAGCGTGGTTAGATGGGTGTTCGACGTTGCAGACAATAGTAAGAATTGTTATGCCAATGGCGGCCCCAGGCTTGGCGGCAGCTGCGTTGCTCGCTGTCATTTTCGCGTGGAACGATTTCTTCTTTGCTGTCACCCTGACCTATACAAATTCTCCCACCTTACCCATCATGGTTGCGGTGTTTACGAGTAATGAAGGGTTGTTCCTGGCGAAAGTGTCTGCTTTGGCAACAATGATTATCATCGTGCCTGTTGCAATAGGTATCTACGCACAGAGGTATCTGGTGCAAGGACTATCTGGTGGTGCATTGAAATAACAACGGCTGTTAGAGAGAAAGACTTCGGCAGTATACTAAGGAGGAGCCGAAGTGTGTCTTTGAGAGCAAAGAAGGAAATTTATGAGAAATCAAGCAGCCGTTTTGTATGCCCCACATGATGTTCGTTTGGAAGAGCGACCAATGCCCTCGGTTGGGTCAAGCGATGTCCTGGTTGAGGTCAAGGCCGTTGGCGTATGTGGCTCTGATGTCCACTACTATGAGCATGGGCGGATTGGTTCGTATGTTGTGCGCCAGCCACTCGTTCTTGGTCATGAGTCGGCGGGTGTCATTGTGGCGGTGGGCGCGGATGTACCACAGAGCAGAGTTGGTGAACGCGTGGCGATTGAGCCGGGTATTCCCGATGGGACCTGTGAGCAATGTCGTGCTGGTCGTTACAACCTGTGTCCCAATGTGCGTTTCTTCGGCACGCCTCCCATTGATGGGTCATTTGCAAACTATGTGACCGTTCCTACACACTTCGCCTACACGCTCCCCGATACGATGTCGAACGAAGAAGGGGCAATGATTGAGCCGCTTTCGGTTGGTCTCTGGGCATGCCGTAAGGCGAGATTGCGCGGTGGAGATCATGTATTGATAACTGGTGCTGGCCCAATCGGACTGCTTGCTATGAAGGTTGCTTTTGTGCTAGGGGTCGCAAAAGTGACCATCACCGATGTTTTTCCACAGCGACTGGCTATCGCGCAACAACTCGGCGCGACTCAGACCGTGAATGTTGCCGAACAACCGCTCGCACAAGCAGGCATACAGGCTGATGTTCTACTTGAATGTTCGGGTCAGCAGCAGGCACTATCTGAGGGCATTCGCTCGTTACGTCCCTCTGGTACAGCAGTCATTGTCGGGATGAACCCCGGCGAAGAGTTGCGTGTCCCAATCTCGTTTGTCCAGAATCGGGAGATTACATTGACTGGAACGTTCCGCTATGCCAATACCTACGCGGATGCAATCGCGCTTGTCGCAAGTGGGCGTATTGATGTACGCTCAGTTATTACGGGACGCTACTCACTAGAGGCTACAGAGCAAGCTCTTCAAGCCACGAAGCAGGACCCGACCAATATTAAATCAATTGTTGCTCCTTCACAGTAAGAAAGGGATGGAATTCTTATGCGTGCTGTAGTGATTTCTACTCCGGGTAGCGTTGCGGTGGAGAGTGTTGCAGACCCCACTCCTCGTCCAGGAGAAGTGCTTGTGCGTGTGGGCGCGTGTGGTATCTGTGGTACTGATCTGCACCTACTAGACGGTGATTCTCCATTAACACATTATCCTGTCATTCCTGGTCATGAGTTCGCAGGTGAGGTAGTGGCACTGGGCGGTGAGATTACCGAGGGTAAGGAAGAGGCGGCGATAGCAGTTGGTAGCAGAGTTGCTATCGAGCCAAATTTACCCTGCGGCTATTGCGAACCTTGCCGCACGGGTCATGAAAACTTGTGTGTTAACTATCACGCTCTCGGCGTTACTACGGCTGGTGCAATGGCGCAGTACGTGTCCGTTCCCTGGAAGAAAGCCTATCCTTTGCCTGATAGCATCTCTTTGCGCGAAGGGTCACTGATTGAACCTCTCTCTTGTGCCGTGCATGGTATGCACCGTCTGCAACCTAAATCTGGCGATACGGTGCTTATTATAGGTTCGGGCACAATGGGCTTGCTTCTCTTACAGCTGGTTGTACGAGGAGGCGCGTCGCGGGTCGTCATGGTTGATGTGAACACGCAAAGGCTGGTACGTGCAGAGGCATTAGGAGCAAAACGTACATACACAGATATTCAGCAAGCATTGAAAGATGAGCCTGCTGGCTTCGATTGTGTTGTCGATGCAACAGGCGTGGCATCGGTTGTGGAGAACGCGTTTACGGCGGTCAAGCGCGGTGGAAAATTGATGATATTTGGTGTCGCATCGGCAGAGGCACGTATCTCTCTTTCGCCATTCCGCATTTACAATGAAGAGATAACCGTACTCGGCTCAATGGCGGTGCTGTTCTCATTTCAGCCTGCACTCGACCTCTTGAGTGGAGGCATCATCAATTCGGAAGCGATGCTGACAACAGCACTTCCTTTAGAGGAAGTCCACAAAGCACTTGAAATGGTACGACGCGGCGAAGGCGTCAAAACCCAACTATTGCCAAATATGTAACCTTATTTTCTTGCCTTGTTACAAATTAAGTAGAGGAGCGCAGGAATAGTAAACTCAACACTTTGGACCAGCAACAGTATTTCTTGTTGCTGGTCCAATTCCATCATGTGTATGCCTACTTAGATTGAAATGCAATGGGGAGCGACTGAATTACAAAGACGATGCCAGTATGCACTGTTACAGGAACATCATTGACGCGTTGAATGTCTTTGAGTTGCTCAAGCATCATAGGCAAGACAATCTTTGCTTCCAGACGAGCGAGAGGCGCACCGACACAGAAGTGAATGCCGTGTCCGAAGGCGAGATGGCGATTTGGCTCACGCTCCATCGTGAAGGTGTTTGGATTGAGAAATTGAGAGGCATCACGATTCGCCGAAGCGGTCCAGGTGAGCACCATCTGATTCGCCGGAATCGTTTTCCCTCCCAACTCGACATCCGTTTTAGCTTGGCGGAAGAGAAACCAGACAGGCGGCAGATAGCGTAGCACCTCTTCAATTGCTTTTGGCATCAGAGCAGGCTCATTCGTGAGTCTTTGCATTGCATCAGGATGGTCTGTGAAGCAGACAAGAGCATTGGCAATCAAATTTTTTGTCGTCTCTTGACCAGCCGCCAGCAGCAGAATACAAAAACTCACCAGTTCTTGCTCACTGAGACGTTCGCCATCCACTTCGGCGACGCTCAGCGCACTGACTAAATCCTCTCGTGGGCTACGGCGGCGTTCTGCTAAGAGGTGTGAGAAGTAGTCAAACATCTCCACCTGCATTGTTTGACCATCCTGCTGTGCGGAAGGCACCGGAGAATTTTCCATCTGCGCCCAGCGTTGGAAGATGTTCCAGTCCGCGTCCGGTACGCCGAGCATTTCCGCGATGACTTTCGCGGGGAGCGGGAACGCCATCTCCGACACGACATCCATCGTGCCCTTCTCACGGACTGCGTTCAACAGTTCTTGTGTCACCCGCGTGATACGGTCTGAAAGACGTGCCACTGAACGTGGCGTAAATGCTTGATTGACGAGGTTTCGTAATTTGCGATGATCGGGTGGGTCCTTCGCAACAAGCGTGTCTGCGAGAAATCCACCGCCGATACCAAATGCCTGTGACGAGAACCGGCTATAGTCAGTGAGGACCGTCAAAACATCCTCATAGCGAAAGACTTGCCACACGGGGAAGGGCATATTTTCATCTTGAAACACAGGTGCATTAGCACGTCTCTCTTCAAACCAGTCATACGTTTGCGAAATCTCTGAAAGTGGCAGGGTACGAAATAACCCGATTGGTCCTTGTGGACCGGAACTGGATGGTTGTTGCACAGAACAAGACCTTTCTACTGTTAAAAGTGCACAAACTAGATACGTAGTATGCGGCTCATAAGTTACTTTTTCTGCTCACTTTCAACTATGCTCGATGCATGTAACGTTGTTGTTTACCCAAATCGTGACACAAAAGAGTCAATCCTATGATATTCATTTTAAAGCAAGAAGGCAACGACTAGAAGTTTGCCGATAGAGATATCATGAAGAGTTGCAAGAAACGGATAGCTGAGAATCAGCGGCATAGACAAAGAGGAGCGTTACCGGATGCAGTTTCACACACGTAGACGTGCCATCATTATTGGTGGAGGTATTGGAGGGATTACCACAGCCCTTGCATTACGGCAAGCAGGTCTCGACGTAGCCGTTTTTGAACGTGCCGAAGAACTACGGGAAGTGGGGTCAGGACTACCACTTTGGGCGAATGCATTACAGGCTTTTCACACGTTGGGATTGACCAACGTCATTGAGCCTCTGGGACAGCCTGTTACAAGAGGGGCCATTACTCATTGGCGCGGTGATATGCTGGTGAATGTGAGCACGGAAGAACTGCTTAAGACACACAGAACGGTGAATATGGTTGTTCACCGCGCCGAACTCCTCTCTGCACTCCTCAATGCGTTAGGTACTGAAAATGTCTACTTAGGAATGACATGTCTGGGCTGTACACAGGATGAAACGGGCATATCGGCATACTTCGCTGATGGGAAAGTGGCACGGGGAGACCTGTTAGTTGGAGCCGATGGTTTGCACTCCACGATTCGGTCTCAGTTATTTGGGGCAACAAAACCGCGATATGCTGGATACGCATGTTGGCGTGGTATCGCCCATACAACAAGAAAAGATATTGAGACGTGGGCCTGGGGAAAGAATGCCCAATTTGGCATTACTCCTATGAGCAATGGGCGTTCTTACTGGTTCGCTCAACGCAATGTTCCTGAGGGGGAGCAAGAGAAACGAATTGGGAGCAAGCGCGAAATTCTGGACCTGTTCGGGGATTGGCATGACCCTATTCCAGAGATCATCGAGGCGACAGAAGAAACTTCTCTCCTCCGTCATGATGTGTACGAAGGTCCATTGCTGTCCCATTGGAGCCGTGGTCGCGTGACGCTCCTGGGTGATGCGGCTCATACGATGACGCCTAATTTAGGGCAAGGGGCGTGCATTGCGATTGAGGATGCTGTTGTATTGGCGGATTGCTTGAAAACTGAAACAGATGTGGTTGCAGGCTTACATCTGTATGAAAAGCGGCGTGTGACCCGCGCAAATACAATTGCACGCCTTGCTGGATTGATTGGGCAGGCGGTGCAACTGGAAAATCCTCTCGTAGCAACGCTACGGAATACTGTACTCAAAAAGATCCCTTCTCGTGTGCCACTACAGCAACTGATGTGGATTTTGGACTACCACGTATAATTTTCCCTGTATCAGTTCTCGAACCAGGAACCGCTCATTTCCATCGAAGGGCGGCTTTTGACTCTCCATTATGTGTTACGATATAAATAATAGCAAAACACTTTTCAAACTATTGCAAAGAGTGAAGTAAGCAAGGGAAGCATATGATAGAAACATCTATTCCGCAAGGACTTGAACGCCGCACAGAAGATTTTGGACTGATTACCGGCCGTTCTCACTATGTCGATGACATACGTTCAGCAGAAGGACGTCCTGCTGCGCTACACATGGTTGTGGTTCGCAGTCCTTACGCCCATGCGAAAATTCTTGATATACAACTGGACGAGGCGCGAGCCGTTCCTGGCGTTTTTGCCGTCTTTACGGGCGCGGAACTGGTGCAGGGAATGCGTACGCTTGATACCATGCCAGTTCCCAATTTGAAGAAACCGGAGCGACGCCCGATGGCGGTAGACATTGTGCGCTATGTCGGTGATCCAGTCGCGGTTGTCTTAGCCGAGAACATGTATGCCGCTATTGATGCGCGTGACCTGGTTGATATCGACTACGAACCGCTTCCCTCTGTTACCGACCCAGAGGCCGCGCTTGCTTCTGACGCTCCCCTCCTCTACGATGAGTTTGGCTCGAATGTCGCATTCCATCACTACGTGAGTGGTGGAGACATCCAGAAAGCGTTTGAGCGGGCAGACCGAACCGTGAAACTGCGTATTGTCAATCAGCGTGTCGCTCCTAGTTCGTTGGAGGCACGGGCCTGTCTATTCGACTACGATGCTGAAAGTGAACAATTTTCGGCATGGTCTTCATCGCAAGCTATCTACACGCTACGCACTCTTCTTGCCTCTTTCTTGAATTTGAAACGTGAGCAGATTCGGGTACGCAACGCGCAAGTAGGTGGTGGTTTTGGCGCAAAGACTTCACCTTTAGGCGAGGAGATTATCGCTGCTGCGCTCGCCCTCAGACTTGCACGACCTGTGAAATGGATAGAGGACCGCAGTGAGAATCTGATTGCTCATACACATGGGCGTGGGCAAATCAACTATATCGAGGCGGCGGTGCAAAACGATGGACGGCTTCTGGGCCTCAAAGTTCACACGATAGCTGATCTGGGTGCGTTCCTTGCAAATACAACGTCTATGGTTCCGACGGGAACGCCGCACATGCTCAACGGCCCTTATCGGATTGAAGCCGTAGAGAGTCAGGTTGTGGGTGCGTTTACCAACAAGGTTCCAACCGCCGCATATCGTGGCGCGGGACGACCAGAGGCGACCTACATTCTCGAACGTACCATAAACCGTATTGCCGATGAACTTGGCATGGACCCTGCTGAAGTGCGTCGTCGCAATGTGATCGCACCGAATGCCTTCCCGTATCATGCTGTGACCGGAATGCAGTATGATAGTGGCAATTATGAGGCAGCACTGGACAAGGCACTTGAACTGGTTGACTATACGGGATGGCGTGCGAAACAGCGTGAACAACGGAAAAACGATGGCTCACGACTCTTGGGGATTGGTCTGGCAACCTTTATTGAGATTACAGGTGGAGGTGGTCCTGCGCGTCCCGGAGTTCCAAAAGAGGCCGCGACGGTACGCATTCGCCGCGACGGAACTATTCTTGTGCAAAGTGGTGTCGCTCACAACGGTCAAGGACACTTCACCGCGTTCGCACAGATTGCCGCACAGGTCTTTCATCTGTCTGGATCGAAGGTCGAAGTGCAGA
>CAXUIS010000206.1:0-9807 GCA_964250915.1 uncultured Ktedonobacteraceae bacterium
CTGATGAATATGCACAAACTACAATTACGATCTATCAGGTGAAACATACGATTCCACAACCCGTGGTCAGTACATTTCCGAATGGTAGTAGTAGTACCAATAGCGTGTTAGCAGCAGGAGGTACTACGCCAATAGATAGGCGCTTGTATATTGGGTAAGATAGAGGTAGGGATCAATGTAGCGCGTCCTCGTTGATTGCCGAACCCACAAGAGGACGCGATAAATCGGTCCCTACAGACAAACCAAATTATAAATAAATAACTAATGTATACCAATTCGTTATAGACACAAAGGAATTTATAAAAAATGCTGGCAACACAACCAAACACAGATACAATAGCAATTACCCGTACCTTCGATGGAATTGAAGAGGCTGCGCATCGCGTAATCGCGCAGATTGGTGGAATGGAATCCGTAATACGTGGAGCAAAGATAGCTATTCTTAAGCCCAATTTTGTCGCGGGACGCAATGCAGAGTCCGGCTCTACCACGAGCTTTGCGCTATTGAAAGCCGTCGCGGAAGAGGTTCGCGCTTGTGGTGCCGAGCCTGTCCTATGCGAGACTCCTGGTACCGAGTTTGACCGTGACGCAACCTATACTATTCTCGGTGTCGAAAAATTTTGTGCCGAAAATGATATTCGCATTCTACGTGTTGACCCCGAAGGCGGGGAAGATTGGATGGAACTACAGTCAGATGGGGCGAAGACATTGCGCCGCTATCACACGCCGAATGTGCTGAAAGAGGCTCGCCTGATTAATCTGCCTGTACTCAAAACGCATGTTGTCTCAACGATGACACTGAGTATGAAGAATATCATGGGTATTCTGCCTAAGCCAGACCGTCGCGCAATGCACTCCTTTGGCATCGACCAGAGTATTGTAGATATGAACCTTGGCATCAAACCTGATCTTAACATCGTCGATGGGAGCGTAGGTCAGGATGGTGAAGGTCCACTCTATGGCGAAAAAGCTGATTTACAAGTCCTGGTTGCAGGTCGCAACAGCCTCGCCGTTGACCTTGTCTGTTGCCAAATTGTCGGCGTGAAGCCACGCGATATTCCGCATCTCAAACTTGCTCTTGACCAGATGGGCAAACCATCCTGGGAGACAGTTGGTGAGGATGTTGGCGTCATCAAGAAATTTCGCTTGCCCGTCCAAAAAGGGCTTTACAAGCTTGTTTTCTGGATGATGTTTCCGCTTGACTATCCATTCAGCTGGGTTGCCAAACGTGGTCAGCACCTTTGTACAACACTCTATGGAAGTGGATTGGTAGGGACGCGACCAAAAATTCATGAAGACCAATGTACACGCTGCGGTGTCTGTGTTGATACCTGCCCATTACCAAATGTAATCGACCTAAAGACGCTCAAGGTGAACTATAGCAGCTGTGAACGCTGTCTTCTCTGCTATGAAGCCTGTCCCGAAAACGCTATTAGTGTCAAGGGCTACTCAGGAGCAAAGCAATAATGACGATACTCGTTACAGGGGCAACGGGCTTTCTCGGCTCTGCCCTGACAATGGAACTCATCAAACAGAAACAAGATGTGCGAATCCTGGTGCGCGATGAGCAAAAGGCGCGTCAACAATTTGGCGACTCCGTTACTATCGTGCGTGGTGAGATTACCGATATTCCACAGGTACAAGAGGCGGTAGATGGCGCAACCGTCGTCTATCACCTTGTTGGACGACTCTATCATCCAAGCGTACCCACCGAACTCTATCATGAGACGCACGTAGAGGGTACACGCATTCTGCTTAACGCATGTAAGGAACAGAGCCAACTACAGCGCGTGGTACATTGTAGTACTACTGGCGTTCTCGGCGTGACAGGCAACAGAAAGCCTGCTGGAGAAGATGCACCCTTTGCTCCCACAAACCCTTATGAGGCCACCAAGCTAGAGGGTGAGTTGCTGGCATTGAACGCATACAAAGAATATGGACTGCCTGTAAGTGTGATACGCCCTGGACTGGTCTATGGCCCCGGCGATTTGCATTTGTTAGGGTTCTTCTCATCAATCAACAAAGGACGCCCCTGTTTGATTGGTGGTGGACGAGCACTCATTCATCCTGTCTATATTAACGACATGACAGACGCGTTTTTGCTTAGTGCCGAGCGAAAAGAGGCAATTGGTCGTAGCTACAATATCGCTGGCGACCATCCTGTAAGCTTTAAAGAGCTTTCAACCGCTATCGCACACTCATTGGGAAGAGAACTACCAAAAGGTGATATTCCGCTTCCGCTTGCGAATCTTGCCTCTGACATCTTCTCAGTCATCCCAGGATTACAGGGTGAAAGCGCACCTCTGACACGCAGTCGTGTCAAGTTTCTCACAAACAGCCGCGTTTATTCTATTGAGCGAGCGCAAAAAGAACTGGGCTATGCTCCAAAAGTAGTATTAGACGAAGGTATTAAAGAGACAGCCGCTTGGTATCAGAATCACGGGTACCTGTAAGATGTGTGGCAGGGAGACCCTTGCGGTCTCCCTGCTTCCTGACCAACATTACATAGGATTGGCAGACCCATTTGACCTGCCTACAGGGTGTAATGAATTAGACCCCTACAGAGGGCAATATCCGTCAGACCCATTTGACCTATATATCGTTATACTTACATTTATCGAGACGTTACTAAAGAAGACTATTGTTTTCGAGAGGTTCGCATGCAACGACGAGATCAACAGGCTCCGCCAACAAATATTCGTCCGACACGGCTTATAAGGCATCCTCACCAGTTTCTGGCAACAGACAAGTGGGAGAAGCTTGAGCGTCAGAACGATGCAGACGTTGCGGCGCAGCCTATACATACATTTCAAAAAGAGAATATAGGTATTGCAGAACGACCTATGGTACCTAACACTGGCTCATCACTCCTGCAATATGCTATGAGGATACCAGAAACGCCGGAGCCGTTCGACGAGGATTTCGACGACGAATTGCCCGAAGAGGCTTTCGATGTCAGCCTTATGAGTACCACGCATCTGATGAAGCTGAGCGGTATGATGCAGGCAATTAAGGTACAACGTCAGACAGGAGCTTTTCCTGCCGTCAACTTCTATCGTGATACACCTGCGCAAGAAGCACCTTCCATGCCTAAGGTGACGACTCCGCCACAGGTTGTAGCGAAGCCACAACCGAAATGGAAGGCAATACTCGGTTCGCCCACCGCTCGTATCATTATTAGCCTTATCGTCGGTTTCGTCCTTCTCTACCTGACGATAAAGACGATTAACATACAGGCTACTCTTCATACCATCACTAAGTACCTTTTGACTCCTTTGGGTATCACGTACGCACTCATATCAGGAGTGATTTTTATTGCCTCGTTTACTGTGCGTGGGATACGCTGGAAGCTGTTCCTCAATCCAATTGGTAAAATTAGCACTATGCGTGTTGTGCAACTCTTCTGGATTGGCGTCTTCATCAACTTCCTGTTGCCTGTGCGTGGTGGTGAGCTTGCTAAAAGTTTGATGTTGAAAAAAATAGCAAATATGCCCATCAGTCAGACCCTGCCCACCGTTGCAATGGACAAGGCTCTTGACTTGATGCCCGCGCTATTCGTTATGGCGGTTGTGCCACTATTGCCAGGTGTTCATATGACCCTGCAACTCTGGCTTGTCTTGATCGTCGTTGCGGGTGTGCTGGTTGGCCTCATTTTCTTCATCGCGCTAGCCGCTTGGAAACGTACTGCCGCTATTGGTTTTATGAAGCTTTTCACTCGTTTCTTACCAAAGAAAATTAGTAGTGGTATCGAGGGTTTTGCGACGGGCTTCGTGGACTCACTGCTTGCTGGAGCTAGTCAACCAAAAATCTTTGTCCCTGCTATGTTGCTTACCGTGGTTGCCGTCGTCTGCGATGGCCTCTTCGCCATGTTTGCATTCTGGGCTGTTGGCCTCTATATGCCCTTCGGTATGTCAATGTTTGGCTACACAGTCTTCAATATGTTCTGCATATTGCCTAATGCTCCTGCTGGTATTGGCTCGAATGAGGCGACAGGTGCCGTTGTCTTCACCGGACTACTTGGGTATAATCCAAACAGTGTGCAAGCTATGTTTGTCTTTTCACATCCCTGGACAACTATCCTTATGGCAATCATCGCTATCGCGTCGTTGAGCGCACTAGGTCTAACCTTCTCAAACGCGATGAAGATGCGTGTCACCGACGAAAAAGCACCAATGCGGCAGCAAGAATTCTCTCAGCAACAGCCTGTAGGCGTGTAAATGTTATAATTAGCATAGCGTTTGTTCGCCTCAACAGTGTCGAGAGGATATTCATGTCTGATACTATCCGCATCCTGCTATGCGAAGACCAAACATTAATGCGTCAAGGGCTACATACTGTCCTGGAGCTTGAAGACGACTTTCAAGTTGTTGGTGAAGCTGTGAATGGCGACGATGCCATTCAACAGTACGCCATATTACAACAGCGGAGTCTTGGCCCCGATGTTGTGCTAATGGACGTTCAAATGCCGCGCAAAAGTGGCGTCGAAGCTACCGCGATTATCACAGGGCAAGATCCGAACGCGCGCATCATTATACTGACCACCTTTGACTACGATGACTACGTGTTTGAAGCAGTGAAGGCGGGTGCGATGGGCTATCTGCTAAAAGACGTGCCCGCCGAGGAACTTGCTAACACCATCCGCAAAGTTGTTATAGGCGAACCCTTCATTCAACCGAAGATGGCAAGCAGACTGCTTATCGAGTTTGGGCGTAAAGGACGTACTCCTCCAGCTTCACACATTCCTCCAGCTTCCTCTACATCACCTCCAGTGCAGGAGGAGGATTTAAGTACACGCGAAACATCTGTCCTTAAACTACTTGCTGCAGGTGCTAGTAACCGTGAAATTGCTGATAGACTTGTCCTCGCTGAAGGCACTGTGAAAAACCATGTCTCCAACATTCTCGGCAAGCTGCACGCCGAAAATCGTACTCATGCTGCTAATGTTGCGCGAGAGCGCAAGATAATATAGCTCTCCAATGTTCAATAGAAAATTCTGTGTATGGGCGCAATTCATTGCGCCCACACAGAATTTTCTATTGAACACTATTGAACCATTCACCGTGAAAACCATATGGGATGTGGTGCGGTACCTCTGCGCGTCCTAGCTCCTCAAATGTATGAGCGTCGAGTACTAGCAGGAATGAATTGCCTTTGTCGGCATTCAGCACCACTGATAGAATCACACCATCGTCTTCTGCCTTGGGGTCCGGTGCCTCCGCGAAAATTGGTTCGCCTGGATAACAGTGCTCCTCTGACCAAACCTTTGTTACGCGGTCACATACATCAACCCGTAACAATAAATTTGTGAAAGCTTCTTGCTTGTGTTTGTCCAGACCAATACCATAAGCAACGCCATAGTTCCGCGCATTATAACGACGATAATTCACTGTAGGCAACTCGATCCCGTACTCCGAGAGTTGTTCATAATATGCTTGCTTGTCTCCACTCAACGGTAGATAGTAGCGGCGTGTCTCATTTTGTACTTCCGATGACTCGTGCTGTGTGGTAGTATTTCTAATTTGGTCAAGGTAGAGACTATGAATGGAGGAAGCATCGGCATAGGTCGAGATGTCAACGATAACTTGTTCATCGCGCTCGAACGCGTTGATGTGATGAAAAGCAAAAAAGGCTTCTACCTCATACTGCTCAACAATGCTCCCATCGGCCTTGCTCATCACGATAAATTTCGCTGGTTCCTGTGGGCGCCATGTGTAGTTTTCAATGAAAGGTTTGCCGCTCTGTAATATATCAAGCGGATTGACACGATATGGATATTCCGCTATAACAACGTAGTGTTCCGTCATACCAAAGCTATGCAGGTACGTTGGCTCCATCACAGGATAAGAGCCGATCATCGTACGCTTATGTTCGCCATCCTTGATACCATACACCTTGAACACACTTGGCATGTAAAACTCGGTCATGTAGCTTACGCTCATCTTATTGACGAAATCATAGTGCGGATGCGCCGAACCGTGATGGCCCACAAGCGTATCGTCATAGTGCACGACACCAAGCGTTTCCAAGGTATGGGGGTCAAATGCGATAGGTAGTGGTGTCTCCGTCATCGCTACATAATCGCCCGCGACTTTATTGATAGTAACGTTCGCGTTGACCGATTCGGTTATCATGCCTTTGAATGCAGCTTTACATGGATCGGTGGCGAACTGACCAAAAGCTATATGACCCTCTTGCATCGAAATCTTATACGCCTCACTCTGCAAAAACTTGTTTTCGTAGGAGACATTGCCATTTTGAAACGTAAAGCGATGAAGCATCGCAAAACCATCAAACCAATGCTTGAATGTTTCCGACCCGACTTCAAACTTCCCAGGTCCGTTGCGTAACAACGAGCCAGAGAGCCATGTTGGTATCGTGCCTTCTATCGGTAGGTGGTCAAGTGTGACCTCCTTATCCAGTGAGGTGTATCCAAGCGTGAAAGAGTGAGTCATGAATAATTGCCTTTCTTAAAGCTGTTCCAATATCCCTAATGGTAGTATCTTATTGCACATTTTCCAAAATCATTAACGTTTCATTTCATTATACAATAATAGCATGTTTAACATATTGTTCCCACACCTCATATAAGTAATCAAAGAGTTACAGAATTGTTGCATTCAATTTGTTCACTGTGCTATAATCCAATAGGTAGAATGAAAGAGAAAAAAGACAGGTGGGGTTACAAGGATGAAGAATAAACCAAATCCCACTGTTTGGGGACCACTGGCATTGATGGGACAGCTAGGCTTAACTATCGCCATCCCAATCGCTCTGGGTGCCATTTTAGGAAATCTTCTGGATGGCAGACTTCATACCACACCTTTTATATTATTGTTCGGGCTACTGCTTGGCCTGATCTCAGGAATATATGGAGCGTACCGTTTATTTAAACGCGCTATGGGCTAATAAATAAATAGACTAAAGATGAACGGAAGAACCATCTAAGCACTACGATCAGGTCCTGCAGAGGCCGGTACTCAAGGAGGATGCCGCGTGCTCTGGAAACTCCCTAACATTGCAATTGCACCGGATACAATCTTCAGAATATTTGGGTTCCCCGTCACAAACACGCTACTCGGTAGTGTCATTACAGGTATCATTCTGATACTTGTTTTTGTGCTGGGTACGAGGCGTCAGCAGTTGGTGCCACACGGTATGCAAAACGCGATTGAGGCTCTAGTCGAGTTCCTGGTCGGCTTAATCAATGGCGTTGTTGGTGGTGATAGAAGGCGCGCGAGAACGTTCTTCCCTCTGGTTGCAGCGTTCTTCTTTTTTATTCTTGTCGCCAACTTGATCGATGTATTACCAGGGGTGGATACCATTGGGCAAATCGACACTAAAGCAATTGCCGAAGCACACGCCACAAGTCAACCAGTTCTGGGCTTTTTGTTGTTTGGTGATATCTCAAACAAAATCATTCCCTGGATTCGACCTGCCACAACCGATCTCAACTTGAATTTAGCGATGGCCGTCATTGCGATTGTGTCTGCCCAGACGTTTGGTTTTGCTACATTAGGACCCAAAAAGCATCTCAGCAAATACTTTAACTTCAGAGGACCTATTGATTTCTTTGTCGGAATTCTGGAACTTATCGGTGAGTTTACACGCGTCATTTCGTTGGCCTTCCGTCTCTTTGGAAACGTCTTCGCAGGAAGCGCAGTGCTCGCGGTCTTTGCATTTCTTCTGCCCGTTGTTGCCGATCTCATCTTCGTTCCCTTCGAAATATTCGTTGCGGCTGTTCAAGCACTTATCTTCGCACTTCTCACATTAATCTTCTTACAGATTACAAGTGTGAGTCATGAAGAGCATGGACATGAGGAAGAGCAGGGGACCGCCGATACGAAACAGGGTCAGAGAGAGCTTGCTGCAACGCATTAGTCACATTGGTTGATACAAGCATACAGCTTGTTCGTTACTATAATTGCTACTCGTGGAAACTTTCCACGATTGCATGTATTAATAACACAACGAAATATTATTCATCTCTTGTTTTGTCCTTAAAGGAGGATTTTTACCATGAATCTTAAAGATGTCGCAGTCGCATTGGCAATTGGTTTGGGAGCCATCGGACCAGGTATTGGTATTGGTATCGCAGCATCACAGGCGCTAGCGGGCATTGGTCGCAATCCTGAAGCTGCACCACTTATTCAGACAAACATGATTCTTGCATTGGCATTTGCCGAAGCTATTGCTATTTATGCTCTGGTCGTTGCTCTGTTGATCCAATTCCTCGGATAATAATGTTCTTCTCAAGTCAACAAGACGTAGTGCATCGCTTTTTTTTCTGTGAAGGAAACTTAGCGAAATTGAGTGATTAATATAGTAATGACAGGTGGCTTTGCCCCTGTCATGCTCATACTAGGTCTTTTATGAACATAAGTACACTATTACTCTGATGAAAGGAGGCATCTCATGCAGTTAGCTTTTTTCTATACAACTGGTGCTCTCACTGCTTCTATCTCGGATGGGCTTGGTATCAACGCTTGGGCTTTCCTCTCGCAGCTTATCACCTTTGGCATCGTCTTCTTTATTCTTTGGCGCTATGCGTTTCCTCTTGTCATCAGAACACTTGATAGACGTGAGACTGTAATCCGCGAAGGTGTTGAGAACGCAGAAAAGGCCAAGCGTGACTTAGCTAACGCGCAAAGCGAACGGGAACGTATTTTGGTAGATGCTCGTCGTGAGGCACAAGCAACGATTGAACGTGCACAGAAGACCGCTCAACAGGAAGCCGCTCGTATTGTAGAAGATGCTCACACGCGTGCAGAACAGATCGGGCAACAGCAGTCTGCTCGTATTCAGCAAGAGGCGAACCGAGCGCGTAACGAACTCGGTCGTCTCGTCGTTGATCTTTCAATTGATGCATCAAAAGAGGTTATTGGTCGCTCGGTTGACAACAATGATAATCGTCGTCTGGTGCAAGAGTTTGTTACTGCTAGCAATAATCCGAGGGAACAGTAATGTTAAAGGGAGCGGTGGCACGCCGCTACGCAGCAGCCATCTTCGATATTGCTCGCAAGCAGAACACGCTTGACCGCACCCTTGAAGATGTGCAGCATATAGCTTCGCTTTTCTCTAATCGTAAGGTATCGTACCTTATGCGAGAGCCAAAGGTTCCTGCGCAGCGCAAAGAGAAAGCGTTACGCTTGGCTCTACAAGGCAAGGTACAGCCTACATCGCTGAATCTTGCGCTACTGCTCGTGCAACGCAATCTGGTAGAATACGTACCCAATATCGCTGCTGAACTTGAGCAACTGATACGTGACTATCGTAATGAAGCCGTAGCAGAAGTGACGACTGCGACGCAGATAGACCCTACGCAGAGTCGCACCATTCAGCAGGCGTTGGAAGAGCGTACAGGAAAAACAATTATTCTAAACTCGCACGTTGATCCTGCCATCTTGGGAGGTGTTATTGCCCGTGTTGGCGATCAAGTTATTGATGGAAGTATTCGCTATCGTTTAAGCGTACTAGAGCAGCGACTGCTCTCAGGTGTTGCGAGTTCCCACACCGATTTCTTCACGCAAGAAGAGCTTGCTGAAACTGTGCGAGAAATTGGTTCTGTTGATACAGACAGCGATACAAGTGCAAGTGCTACGCGAGATGTTGCAGCATATAGCTCTGTACCATCAGCAACACATACTGACACTGGAACTAGTGTTGAAAGGGATGTACACACAGAAGAGTACAACTCGGTTCCAGGTTCAAAACCAACCGTTAATCGTTCGTAATACGTTTTCAGGGTTATCTGTGATTGAGGTCGTAGTAGTCTGTCAATCTTGATGTGGCTGGGGCAAGGGCGCCCGC
>CAXUIS010000207.1:0-9786 GCA_964250915.1 uncultured Ktedonobacteraceae bacterium
TTAGGGTTGGTTCTTATTCTATCACCTCCTCAAAATTTAGATGCGATTGCCCTGACTTCTTGCAACCAACCCTTGACAATCTGAGCCTGCTTGACACCCACCTTCACGACATCGCGGTAGCGCGTGGTGAGGAATTGCTAGCGGCTCATCGTCGTGTACGCGCGGCTGTGGCAATGCGTGGCGTGAAACAACAAGTTGAGCCGCAATTTCCTCTGGATATGTTAGGCGTGTATATGTACTTACCCTTTACTGGGAGTACCAATAGCCGATAGAAAGTAGTGTATATATTTGATTTGACATCGGAGGCGAGTTATCATGTTACAACAGCTAACATTGGACAACAAGAAGAAGCCATATTTGCGCTATAACGCCAAAGTTTTACTCGTCTTGTTCGGCTTTTATATCATCAGCCTGTCCTTGTTCGTTGTTCCATTCGCGCTCATTTTCAATCTGAACGATACTCCTTCGGGACATAGTTTTCTGCTCCATTCAGAAAGTTGGCTAGGACCATTATCAGGTATTGGTGTCTTGCTCCTTTTGGGAGAAGCTATTGCTGTACTGATAATAGATTGGCATGGTGCAGTTACCTTGCGTGGTGCAGTACAAAGCCAAACTGTACACAAAGGGAAAATGGTAGATACAGGAGTAGGTTACGCTCTACTCTATCTATTTTTCTCAGAGATTATGCTTCCCATTTATTTGCTACGCGCTGTGTTCGATCATTTTCATACGAGGCAGTTACAAACGCAACAACAGAAACATGAGCAGAAATTCGAGATTGCAAACTTAGAGTCGAAGATGGGAATTTTGCCATTTACAGATGGCAGATGTCGTGCGTGTAAGAAACCGCTTATAATTGGTGCCGACTTTTGTCAATATTGTGGCGTACCAGTAATCGAACGAGCAAAAGTTTGTCCTTCGTGTTCTACTGTGGCCTCACCTGATGCGAAATGGTGCCCCAAATGTCGTACAGCTTTATCGTAGTCAGGATTGTGTTACAAAATCGGTTTATGTAGCACATAAGAAAGCGAGTAGTTTCTGTGCAACAAGTACAAGCAAACCAGCCAATTCAGTATCGTGATTATAGTCGTAACATGTTAATAGCATTGGATTGTCTAGGTGCTATTAGCATTTTGCTCTTTTTTGTTTTTATACTTATTTCAAGCATCCTCAATCCTGATAGTAGCACCTCGGTTTCCAATAGTTGGGCAATGATTCCCAGTCAGATCGGGCTTGTACTTCTTTTTGCAGAAATTATTTTTGTAATGACGCAAGATTGGCGTGGTGCTATAACATTGCGTGGAGCATCAAAAGGATACACATTTCACAAAGGCAAAAGAGTAAGTACCACTGCAACATTTGTGATACTCTACATCTCTTTCCCATACATCATGCTCCCCATCTATCTTGTACGGACTACTTCAGACTATCAGCGTATGAAACAACTCAAAGTACAACAGCAAAAGCATAAAATAGCAACACTCGAAGCAGAACTTGGTATCATGCCACCTACAGAAGGCACTTGTCGTGCTTGTCGAAAGTCCCTCGTTGTAGGTGCTGAATTTTGTCAATATTGTGGGACAACAGTGGTCGAACGCCCAAAGGTTTGTCCATCGTGTGCGACAATGGCATCGCCTGATGCGAGATGGTGTCCCAAATGCCGCACTGCACTTGCATAATAAGGTTGTACTAAGAATAAACAGAACGGAAACACTTCAATGCAGAAGCATTCATGGTTTACGACGGTCCACAACGAAGGCTCGCTTCTACCGCTTGACCTGCTCCAACGTATTGCCGCGCCACAGGGTAGCACAAGTGGCACACGCCTTGAGGGACTCACAGCGACAGCCTATCATCTTGAGGGTGAGCGACTCAATGAGGCCATCAACCAGAGTTGGAATAGGATGCGTGGCTATTGGAGTCGTTTTCAGGCTGCGCGTGCCCGGCTCCCCACGAGTGACCTGGGAACAACGCTCACGAGAGAACGCTGGCTGCTTCCCCTCTTCTCCGAACTCGGCTATGGACGCTTGAACCCTGCATCCGCTATCGAGATCGACGATAGAAGCTACCCTATTTCGCACATCTGGAACGCCACACCACTGCATCTCGTGAGCTATAGAATTGGACTTGACGAACGACCACGCGGCAAGAGTGGCACATTGCGTACCAGTCCCTATAGTCTCGTGCAAGAGGTGGTCAACCGTGACTCGCGCTATCTCTGGGGCATGGTCTCCAATGGATTACGCCTGCGCCTCCTGCGTAATAATGCCAGCTTGACACGCCAATCCTATATCGAGTTTGACCTTGAGGCGATGATGGAGGGCGAGGTCTATGCGGACTTTGTGCTGTTCTGGCTGCTCTGTCACGAGTCGCGTGTCGAGGGCGAGAAACCGACCGATTGCTGGTTGGAACGCTGGCTACACGAGGCACAGCAACAGGGCATACGTGCGCTCGAACTCCTACGTACAGGGGTTGAACATGCGATACAGGCGTTAGGCAGTGGTTTCCTTGCCTATACTGCCAGTTCGGGAAATCAGGCGTTGCGCGACAAATTGCGTTCTGGTGAACTCTCAACACAGGACTATTATCGCCAGCTCCTGCGCCTCGTCTATCGCCTGATTGTGCTGTTCGTAGCGGAGGACCGTGATATTCTCTTTCATCCAGATGCCGATGATGCGGCGAAAGAACGCTACCGTAGCTACTACTCGACGCAACGCCTACGTCAACTCGCGGCACGTCGCAGTGGCACACGCCATGCCGACCTGTACTACACTCTACGTCTCATCACTGAAAAACTAGGAGATACTCACGGTTGCCCTGAACTCGGTCTGCCCGCGCTCAATGGCTTTCTCTTCTCATTAGAAGCTACGGCTGACCTCAACGACTGCATACTCGCAAACGCTGACCTGCTCGATGCCGTACGTGCGCTTGCCTTCACGATGGATAAACAGCGACGACGCGCCGTTGACTACAAAAATCTTGGCTCCGAGGAACTTGGTAGCGTCTACGAATCGCTGCTCGAACTGCACCCCTTGATACACCTGGAAGCTGCCACATTCGAGCTAGCGAGTGCGAGTGGCAACGAACGCAAGACGAGTGGGAGCTACTACACGCCGACCAGTCTCATCACCAGTTTGCTCGATACCGCGCTTGACCCCGTGTTGGAGGAGGCATATGCACAACCCGGTGCTGAACGGGCGATTCTCAATCTCAAGGTGTGCGATCCCGCATGTGGCAGTGGTCACTTCCTGATTGCTGCCGCGCACCGTATTGCCAAACGTCTTGCGATGGTGCGAACGGGCGAAGAGGAGCCAGGGGCAGATGAGCGGCGTCATGCCTTGCGAGACGTCATCAGTTCTTGCATCTATGGCGTAGACATGAACCCGATGGCGGTTGAACTCTGCAAGGTGAGCCTGTGGTTAGAGGCTATCGAGCCGGGGAAACCGCTCTCTTTCCTCGACCATCATATTCAATGTGGCAATAGTCTACTTGGTACGACACCCGCACTGCTCTCAGAGGGCATACCTGACCGCGCCTTCGAGCCGATAGAGGGCGATAACAAAGAGCTATGCCGTCAATATAAGAAGCAGAACAAACTCGAACTTGACCGCGAACGTCAGACACACGCAGGTCAGCTAGGTTTGTGGGATGCCTACAGTCATGCGAAAAAAGATCAGCATCGCCTCGAAGTCGGAATGCGTGACGTGGACGCGATGAGCGATGCCGATGTTGCCTCAATTCATCACAAACAGGCCAGCCTCGACGCCATGCAGCACTCGCTCCAGTATCGCGCCCAGAAAATGCGTGCCGACGCGTGGTGCGCAGCCTTTGTGCAGGTCAAGCTCGACAGAGAACAAGACCCTATTACGCACGACCTCTACCAGAAAATCAACGATGCCGCCAATCCCGACGCCCTTTTCGGTAGCGACCTTAACCTGCAAGAGATGCGCGACAACATCACGCGTCTTGCCGACCAATATAAGTTCTTCCACTGGCATCTCGCCTTCCCCGATGTCTTCCGTCTCCCCAAAAACGGTGAGGAGCCTGAGAATGAACAGGCCGGATGGAGCGGTGGCTTCGATGTGGTGTTGGGCAATCCGCCGTGGGAACGCATCAAGATACAGGAAAAAGAATGGTTTGCTCAAAAACGTCCCGACATTATGAACGCTGCTAATGCAGCGCAGCGTCGTCGTATGATTAGCGCACTCTCTTACGAAGACCCTGTACTTTTTCAATCGTTCGTTGATGCACAGCGTCAATCACAAGGTGAAAGCCACTTTATTCGCAACAGTGAACGCTACCCTCTCTGCGGACATGGTGATATTAATACTTATGCTATATTTGCAGAGAATATGTTTCATTTACTCAATTTAAAAGGTCGTTTAGGATGCATCGTATTGTCTGGAATAGCAACAGGAAATACGACTAAACTCTTTTTTCAAGAAATTGTAGAGAAACAGACACTTGTCAGCTTCTTTGATTTTGAAAACAGAGCAGGAATTTTTTCTGACGTTCAAGGAAACATTAAATTTTGCCTCCTCACTTTATCGCGTGAGATGCAAACGAAATCATTGATTGCCGCTCAACTTCAAGACACATCACAGTTGAGCGATCCAGCTAAATCCTACATCCTAACATTCAAGGATTTTAAATTAGTCAATCCTAATACACTTAACTGCCCGACATTTAGCACTAGTAGAGATGCTCATCTCATAAAAGCTATCTACCAACAAATTCCGGTATTCGTAGAAATAGCAGATAAGAAGAATGCTTGGGGCATTTCCTTCTCACGTATGTTCGATATGACACTTGATGCATCGCTATTTCGTACAATGGAAGATTTAATGAAAGAAGGTGCTAATCTTATAGGCAATACTTTCGTTAGAGACAAAGAAAAGTACTTGCCGCTCTATGAATCGAAGTTAATAGAGCAATTCAACCATAGGGCAAATACATTTGTGGGAACTACTCTAGCAGAGAGGTTTAAAACACATGCAGGAACACATGCTGTGAGTTCTACAAATCTTTTAGACCCCTATTTTACTGTACTCCCTCGTTATTGGATAGCAGGAACTAATATTGATGCTGTGAAATCATTTCAGCCTAGATGGGCACTAGGATTTCGCAATGCAATGAGTGCTGTAGCTGACGCAAGAAGTTTGATAGCTACGATCATTCCTCGTGCTGGCGTCGGAAACTCTATGCCTTTGCTGCTATACGATCAAACTTCTCTAGCAACTTGTATCTTATTGACAGGACTAAATAGCTTTATTTTGGATTATCTTTTACGTCAGAAAGCAGGGGGAGGAAACTTAAATTTTTATATTTTTGAGCAATTACCATTTCCAGAACAAGCTATTTTTATACACTATCAGACATGGGCTAATAGTACAATTAGTAACTGGATACGTCCTCGTGCGCTTGAACTAACCTATACAGCCTGGGATTTGCGCGAGTTTGCAAAAGACTGTGGCTATGATGGGCCACCGTTCAAATGGGATGAGGAGCGGCGTTTCCTGTTGCGCTGCGAGTTGGACGCGGCCTATTTTCACCTGTACGGTATCGCACGCGACGATGTAGACTACATTATGGAGACATTCCCGATTGTGAAACGCAAGGATGAGAAGACGTTCGGCGAGTATCGGACGAAACGGATGATTCTGGAGATGTACGATGCGATGGCTTCCGCGATAGAGACGGGGACGGCGTATGAGACACGGTTGGCGCCGCCGCCCGCGAGTGCGCTGGTGGCACATTCACCAAGGGAAACAATGGACATACACATATAGGGTATAAGGGAATATAGGGGAGATATGACAGCAATCTGGCAAAATGATGACTCTGGTTGGCATCTACTCTCGCCACAGGGATTTCCAAACGAGGCAACACTGCATACATTGGTTGAGAATGCTCCACATCTGCTCCCGTTGGCAGGCACACCATGCCTGATTGTGCTTGGGCGAGAGGTGCAGCTTGGCAATGGACGTGCAGACCTTCTGGCGATAGAGCCAAACGGACGCCTTTCGATCATCGAAATCAAACTGGCGAGAAATGCGGAGGCACGTAGAGCGGTGATTGCACAGGTCTTAGCGTATGCCGCCTATCTCTGGGGAATGGATGCGGCAACGCTCGAACACGAGGTTCTCTACAAGCACTTACAAGAACGCGGCTACAAGAGCTTGGTACACGCGCTTCAATCAAATGATCAGGAAGGCTCATTCGATGCCGAAGCGTTTGCAACACAGGTTGCCAACTATCTGAAGCTCGGACATTTTCGCCTGGTCTTTGTCCTCGATGAGGCTCCTGAGGAGCTTTTGCGGCTGGTCAACTATCTTGAGACCGTCTCGGAGCAACTTGTCATTGATGTGATCACGCTCTCTTCCTATTCGGTCAATGGCTCTCACATCTTGGTTCCACAACGTGTCGAGGCGGAACGTCCCCAATTGGAGGCAGCACAAACGGCTCCTTCATCTTCCAAGATGGGAGGACAGCTAGTCGAAGGGGCCGGAGATTTTGTTGCCAGTATTGAGACGGCTCCCGAAGCATCCAGACCTCTTTTACGCCGCTTGAGCAATTGGGCTATAAACTTGGAGCACGAACGGCTCGTCAAGCTACAAACCTACCACGGAAAGAAAGGAACATTAACGCTACTCCCTCGATTAGTGACGGATGATGCTGGTCTCGTTTCTATTTATAACAACAATGGTGTGGCCTCGTTGCAGTTCTGGCCCAGTGTTTTTCAGAGACGCGCCCCAAAAAGTCTTGCCCGTATCGAACACGCTTTCATGCCAATGGCCCAAGGAAAAACCATTCGTGAAGTAAGCGACGAATTATTGCACGAACTGACGCAAGCATACAGAGAAGCAAACCAGGGAATGATCGAAATAGGACAAGCTGAAGTTGAGAGAAATGATGATGCAATTTGACGAACGAATAGTCCAGGAACTCGAAGATTACCATAGAAAAATGCAAGAGAAAGGCGAGTTGCTCAGTAATGAGCAACTCACGAAGTATTACACAACTTTTCGTAACAAATTTGGACCGGACAAGCTCAAAAATCTGGATGGTGAAGCCTTGCTGGATACCATGCATGGCTCTGGCAATCGGGACAGTCTTATGTACTGGTTAGAGTTCAAAGATGATGACGAATTTCATTCACCGTGGTTCGGCAGTATTGCAGGAGGTAGCTCATTCAAATTGGGCCTGTTTCGTAGAAAAGAGACAGGGATATGGACGGCTGGCTCTCCACAAAAACCTGTAGAACTGACCGTTGAGCAAGCAATTCTTCGCGCGAGGCAACATCGAGACCAGTTGCTCAAAGGCGTTGAACTCCTGGATAAACTCCCTACAAATGGATCTGATGAAGATTATGGCCGGCTACAGCGAGAGATGGAGCAGGTTGCTCCCGACATCAGCGATTTAGCGTGGGGACACAAGTATTTCAGCCTACTGTATCCTGACAAGTTGGATGATTTCCACAACGACGACTATCAGCGTTTTCACCTCATCAAGCTGTTGCAACTTCCACCCAACAATGGAGGAAGATATAGCACGGCAGGTCGTTTTGTCGCTCTGTCACGAGTGCTTGCTATTTCTATGAATAGCTTGACCACAATGCTCAATGAGCGAGATGGCTCTACACCGTATAATTACTGGCGTATTGGAACAACAGGGTTTTATGATAAAGAAGACCTCTGGGGCATGATGCGCGACACAAATCGTGTGGCAATTGGATGGGCCGGAGTGCATGACCTATCAACAATCGCAAGCGATGCAACTGGCAAAGATGCTATTCGTGAGGCTCTTCTCAACGATGATCCATCTATGAATCATATAGCGGCTGGGAAAGCAGTGCAACAGCTTTTCACCTTTCGGTGGACGATTGCTCAAGGTGATTTGGTACTGGCCTCAAATGGTGCGACTGTGTTGGGCATCGGTAGAGTCATCGGCGACTACGTATATGATGCGTCCAGCCATTTCCCTCATACTCGTTCGGTAGAATGGCTCTCGCTGGATCAATGGCAGCAACCTGACCAACTACCAGGCATTGAAGGGAAATTGACTACCGTCTATAAAATGAAGAGGCCAGAAAATTTGCTTGAAGCTGAAATGCACATATACGGTGCAACGCCTATCGTCAGTCAACCAGAGCCAGATAATGGCTTCCCAACTTCACCTTTACTTCCACCTTCTCGTCTGACGGGAATACCTGCACGGTTTCAGGAGATACTGGAACGTAAAGGACAGATGATTTTGTATGGACCACCCGGAACGGGTAAAACACACTGGGCCGAAGTTGCTGCTCGTGAACTGGCGGCGCGTTCCTATTTTAGCAGGTCTTTCGACCAGTTGACGAAGGTACAACAAGCAACTCTGCTGGGAAATGACGATGGTCGTGGCATGGTCAGAATGTGCAGTTTTCACCCAGCATACGGCTATGAAGACTTCTTAGAAGGCTTTCGACCGGAGACCATGAATGGAAACATGCAATTCACTCTGAGAGATGGCATCTTTAAGAAGCTATGCAATGATGCCCGGCGGAGACCAGACCAGAAATTTTATCTGATCATCGACGAAATCAATCGGGGAGACATTCCACGTATCTTCGGTGAACTCTTGAGTGTGATTGAAAAAAGCAAACGTGGGAAAAGCATTCTGCTTCCGCTCACGGGGACAACGTTCCGTGTTCCCGACAACGTGTACGTCATCGGGACGATGAATACTGCCGATCGCTCTATTGCGCTACTGGATACCGCCTTGCGGCGTCGTTTCGGCTTTATCGAATTGATGCCCGACAGCACCGTTTTAGGCGATGCCGTTGTAGAAAGTATTCCACTTGGTCCGTGGCTCTCAGCACTCAATGAGCGTATTTGTGCGTATGTAGGGCGTGATGCACGCAATTTGCAGATTGGTCATTCCTATCTACTGGAAAATGGTCATCCCATTGGAGATTTCTTGACCTTTGCCAGAGTATTGCAGGATGATATCCTTCCTCTACTGGAGGAGTATTGCTATGAGGACTATTCCCGGCTAGAAAAGATTCTTGGAGCGAGCCTCGTAGATGGACAGAAGCAACGCTATCGTCACGAATTGTTTGAGACTGCCAACCGCGACAAACTTGTTCAAGCACTGCTCGCGCCATCACCTGAAATCACCTCTTCCAGACCGTCAATAGACTCCGAGATACAGGCAGCTAAAGCGGATGAGGATGAGCGTACTTTTGAAGAGGATCATTCATGAGTACACCTCACCTAGCCATTCAACTGAAAGAGTGGGAACATATCATGCCTGGCGAACGCGGCAACCTGCTCGAAGGGGTCTTTCTTTCGATGGATGCCGGAGTACGAGATACTGTTCGTGCGCTGTCCACGTCAGACAAGCTGCATATCTCAGAATTACGTGAGGGATTAGCACTCGAAGCAACGTCTCATGTAGGACGGATTACGCTGGGGAATATCCAGATTACGATTCAGCCAAAAATCACGGGGACGCCTTTACTACGCTTATTGCGTTATGCCTATGGCTTGCGTCAACTTGAAAGCTTTGATGACGCTGAGTACAGCCACGAAGAGCAGGCATTTCAGGAGTTGTTGATTCATCAGCTTGTGGTCGAAGTCAACGAGCTAGTGGCACGAGGATTGCAGCGCCGCTATATCCGAACCGATCACGAGTTGGCAAGCCCTAGAGGAAGAATAGATGTACAGAAAATTGCTAGACAAGGAGGAATGATTCCAGGGCAATCGCATCTAAATTTTGAGGAGGTGATAGAATAAGAACCAACCCTAA
>CAXUIS010000208.1:0-5105 GCA_964250915.1 uncultured Ktedonobacteraceae bacterium
GGCTCGGTATAGCCAGGGAAAACAAAATTGTGTAGTAGTGTTACCCAACCGCGCTTCTCGTACATTTTCATTGCGTTGGTTTCGACTTGATAAGTTGAAAGTACTGCTGTTCTCTGTGAAAGCCCTTCTAGGAGCGCATCGTGGATGCGTCCGCCGTAACCGTAGCCATGCGCAACAGGGTATACTGCTAACTCGACCACCTCGAATACATCGGTCATCCACTGCTCGGCCTCTGCGGGCGTCATTTTTTGTACTACGAGATCGTGCCACCACTGCCCTGCTTCTCCTGTGTAGCCATAGGCAAAGCCGAGAATGGCCTGTGTCTCCTCTTCTCGTGCAATGACGCAACGAAAGCTAGGGCGTAGCATGTGACGAGGAAAGATTGCCGCAAATGCGCGAACCTCAGAGTCACTCTTGAAGTAAGGTGCTTGCCCAAATGCCACACGATAAATATCTACGATGTGTTTGACGAAAGGCTCTAGTTGCCACGCATTTTCATAGGTGAGTATCTTCACTGCCATTCTTTTTTACCCCAATGAACAGAAATGATGTGTTGTTTGTATTATTCTGCTAGCAGAATAATACACACAACACATCATTTCTGTTCATTATTTTCCTGATCGGCTATCGCGCCACTGCACGAGTTTCGTGATTTCATCGAAGTCCCAGGGGGTTTGTGTGCCGAGAATAAGATGCGTCACACCTGCTTTGACGAGGGCATCGCGTGTCTCATCGGAGTCACCTTTATTAGTGCCTGCCGTGCGCTCGATATCCTGCGGATTGCGTCCGACCTCTTTACACCAACCGTCCAAAACTTCCATTTTGTGAGCGATGGTTGCCGCATCCCCAAAACCATGCCACAAGTCGGCATATTGAGCGGTAAAGCGCAATGTCTTTTTCTCGCCACCACCACCAATCAAAATAGGAATGGTTGAGCGTACTGGCTTAGGTACATCGACTTCCCAGTGATGCTTGATAACTGGAAGAGCTTCACCAAGTGCATTAAGGCGGCTTCCTGCGGTACCAAAGTCATAGCCATACTCTTTGTAGTCGCGTTCAAACCAGCCAGCACCCAGACCCAGGATAACACGACCATTGCTAATGTGGTCAATAGTTTTAAGCATATCGGCAAGTAAAGCAGGATTGCGATAGCTATTGCATGTCACAAGCGTACCAATCGTGGCACGATGTGTTAGTGTTGCCATTGCCGTGAGCAGCGTCAGGCCCTCAAAGTGGTTGCCCTGTGGATCACCATAGAGCGGAAAGAAATGGTCCCAGTTCCAGATACTATCGACACCGAAGTCTTCAAAGCGTCGTACCGCATCAGCATAATCTTGATAGCTTGTATGTTGGGGATGCATCTGGACACCCACACGTAGTGGATGACGAGTTGATTGCTGTGTCACTGTTAGCTACGTCTCTTTTCTTATGAAGAATATTGTCAAAATGTGCCAAGCAAAGAGTGTTTGGCATGTTTTGATTATGGCATCTACCCGTGTGCTTACGCAAGGGTTACTCTTGTTACTATGCATTTTTTATAACGTTGAAAATAGAACAGCATATATTTTCATGGATGAAGAAAGCTAATTTTAGAATAGGGAAGTAGTACTATCTAAAAGTACAGTTTAAGGAAGATTTAATGTTAGTAGGATAGTGTGTAGACGATTTGTGGGTACACCGCGAGAAGTATATAGACTACTAATGATGCATATACTATTTAAAAAGCATCGTCCTCGTACTTCACCTAAAACATTGTGTCTAACAAGTCTCGTAACCTAATTTTCTTCGGTATCATAGAGTGCAAACGGGGTGTATGCATTCTTGTGCAGATGAAAACGCAACGCTATTTTTGAACAGTTGTCTCACTCCGGTTAGGTTGTATAGCTAATGGATACTCCTGAAAATAATGCTTCGCGCGGTGCAAACCAATTTCAGCGATCAGAGAAGGGTTTTGAACCAATAGAGACGGAAAGTAGCGATCTGTTCTTACGGTCTGAGACCGGTAGACAGAATGTTCCACCACTGTTTAATCTTCCGTCTACAACAGGCCGACAAAGTGTTCCATCGTTGTTAAAATTGCCAACGACTAGTAGACAACCTGCGCTACCAACGCTGCCAGAGACTCCCAGGTCGTCTTTATCAGCATATCGAACTCCGGTAATGAACGAGTCAGCACGTATCCAGTCTCCTACTACGTTAGATAGTCTACAGGCTCAACCTATCGTTCCTCAAAAACGAAGGTCTTCAAAGCTGGATAAAGGAACTCCGTTTATCGCAGTTATTTTTAATATACTTGTTATTGCAACTGTCCTATGGCTGTCGCAGAATAGAACCTTTCTTCCTACAACAACACAGAAGAATACTTCATCTACACAGAGTGGTACAGCAGCACCTGCACTCAACAGTATTACCAATAATAAAACTATTTCGCCATTCATTTTTGGCACAAACATGGCACTTTTTCACGATAATGATGAACCTCTCCTCAACTCAGCAGCGGCACGTCAGCAACTTAAAAATATTGGCGTCCGCATCATCCGTATGCCAACCCGTGCCACTCTCAACCCACAAACAGAGGTGAAAGCGGCACAAGCAATCAAAGACATAGGTGCGACCCCATTGATTGTTATAAGTGGACCGGAGTTTAAAGGTGGTTCGCTTCTGGAAAACGATCAGAATACGCTTAACTTGCTTATGCCAGTTTTTGGGAATGAGCCTGTTTACTTCGAGTTCGGTAATGAATCGGACTTAAATGGTGTCAATGCGCAACAATATGCGACGGCTTGGAATGAAGTTGTTCCAGCACTTAAAGAAACGTTTCCTAACGCTCGCTTTATCGCACCTGACAATTATCAGTTTTCGCGCCGCTATCTCAAAGCTTTTTTGCAGTTAGCACAGCCAAGACCAGATGGTGTTAGCTGGCACGAATACACCTGTAGCGTTAACTGGACCGCCGACTTCTGCCTTTCTTTGCTTAATGGGTGGCCTATTCATTTCGCACAAGCCCGTGCTGCGATGAAAGAGGCCATTGGGACCGAACTGCCAATCTGGATTACGGAATGGAACTATTCTTCCGATCAGCAAGTGAACAATGGTCAACCAGTCGCAGATGGTAAATATAATAATCCAACCTTTATGCGCGATTGGACAACAAAGGCGATGAATCTACTGATAGAAAATCGTATATTTGCTTCTATGCAGTACTTCGCCACCAATTTGCCCATGCCTCTTATCGTTAATGATCAGATTGGCTCAGAGGGTGCGATTTTTCAGCAGGAGTATAAAAAGGTTATGGTGCAAGGTTATACTCCCTCACAAATGACTGTCAGTGAGCCACCTGCGACACTGCCGAAAAATACAAACTTGACCTTCTCATTTAAAGATGGCACAGTTGATGGCTGGAATGCCATCGGTGGCGGTATTACTCAACCTGTCATTAGCACAGCAAGAGCATTTGTTGGAACTTATTCAATGAAAGTAACGCTGAATAATGCGAGTGAGGATAACTATCCGCTTATTAACGTGCCACGAAGTCAACTGCCAACCGTGCCAAAGGCGGGGCAAATGATCAGTGCATACATCTATGTGGACAACAAAGCCGCTCTCGTAAACGCGAAAGTCTTTGTGACTGATTCTAACAATGCCTTTCATTTTTCTGGTGAAATCACCTTGACTCCTGGTCAATGGAATAGGATTTGGTATGCGCTACCTGTAAACTTTAATAGTCAAGTTGCTGGAGTTGGCATACAGTTCTATACATCGCGTCCTGGTGTCAGCAGTGATGTGTATATTGGTGGAGTTGACTGGAACTAAGCGAGGTACTAAGGTCAGCGAAGAGAGAGAAGCGTATAGGAGTTTCGTCATTGACGAAACTCCTATACGCTTCTCTCTCTTCGCTGAAAAAGAAAAATTCTTAACTGACATACTTTTGTGATAGCATAGGAGTACACAAAATATTCTTAATGTTTATGTATTGTCGGATAGTGAAAAGTTCACTTTGTAGTGAAGGAAAAAATGTATGCAGTCGAGCCAATCTCCTAGCCCCATTCGGTGGGGCATTCTCAGTGCCGCGAACATTGGTGTGAAGTCGGTTGCGCCTGCAATTCGGGCGTCCTCAAATGGACGATTAGTCGCGGTTGCAAGCCGTGATGTACAGCGTGCGAAGGACCTTTATTCGTTTGCTCCCGAAGTGCAGATTTATGACAATTACGAACAAATATTGAATGATCCAAATATCGACGCCGTGTATATTCCTCTTCCTAATGGTCTGCATGCCGAATGGACGCTGCAAGCACTCCAGGCGGGCAAACATGTGCTGTGCGAGAAACCAATGTCGGTAACAGCACGTGAAGGCAAAATTATGCTGGATGCGGCACAGACACATAATGTCTTTCTGATGGAAGCGTTTATGTATCGGTTTCATCCGCAGATTATATGGGCAATTGAACAAGCGAACGCGGGACTTGTGGGACCTGTGCGCCTTGTACGAGCCTCGTTCTCGTTCGACATTCGTTCGCGTCCCGACGATATACGTTTAAAGCCTGAGTTAGCAGGGGGCGCGTTAATGGATGTTGGTAGCTATCCTGTCAACGTTTGTCGAGCGGTGTATGGACAAGCACCTCTTGTTGTCGCGGCACGAGTGCATACGACGAGTCAGATTGGTGTGGATATGGCGACAAATGCTGTACTTGATTTTGGTGAGGGACGCTTTGGCATGATAGATTGTAGCTTTGAATTACCAACACGCCAAATGGTAGAAATCATTGGCGAAGCCGGTACGCTCACCATTCCAGTGCCGTTCACTCCTGGGAACATAGAGGCAGTTATTCTCATCATTAAGAATGGCGAACTGACCGAGAAAAGCTTTGATCGTGTCGATCAGTATCAGCTTCAGGTAGAGCATTTCGCTAACTGCATTTCCACCGGACAAGAACCATCGTTCCGTCTCAGCGAAACGCTAGAGAACACAGCAACCATCGAGGCAATCTATCAGGCCGCCGGTCATGACTGGCCTATGATGTAGAGGTGAGTAGATATATTGTGGACGGCATAACGGGTGGAGAGCACCCGTTATGGCGTCTACAATATATGAACAAACACACAAA
>CAXUIS010000208.1:5115-9767 GCA_964250915.1 uncultured Ktedonobacteraceae bacterium
TTTTTATATTTTGTGGCCCTAAAACCGTATGCTCTCCACCTTTTATGCCGTCCACAATATATCTACTCACACACAATAAGAGGAGGAGATATTCATGCCGCAGGTCGAATTTGGTTTTATGTTGCGACAGAAAAATGAGCCAGGACATTCCTGGCGGGACTTGATTGCTCATAATCATACTTCTATTCACGCACTTACATCGGGCTTTAGCACGCTGTGGGTTGAAGATCACCTGCAATGGGAGATGACCGACACTCTTGAATGCCTCACTACGCTTAGCTATCTCGCGGCGAGCTATCCACAATTTAAGGTCGGCACACTTGTCCTGTCACAGTCGTACCGCAATCCCGCATTGCTAGCAAAGATGATGGCAACACTACAAGCGTTGTCTAATGGGCGTGTTATCCTGGGTCTGGGTGCTGGTTGGAAGGAAGATGAATATCTTTCGTACAACTATCCTTTTCCCACGACGAAAACACGTATGGAGCAACTAGAGGAAGCTGTTCAGCTTATCCGTACGATGTGGACAGCACCACAACCTGTTACATTTGAAGGCAAACAATATGCGGTGCGGAACGCTTATTGTGTTCCACAACCATCACCCACAATTCCGCTCTTGATTGGAGGCGGTGGAGAACATCGCACACTCGCACTTGTTGCTCGCTATGCCGATTGGTGGAACTTCAATTCTTGCACCGTTGAGGAATACAACCATAAGCTTTCGATTCTCAAGCAGCATTGTACTGAAGTAGGACGCGATTTTTCTGAAATTACGCTGACGTATCTTGGCACGGTGAGTGTTTCTGAAGACTCGACAAAAGTGCAGCGTAATCCGAGCAAGCACTTTATCGCGGGCAATGCCGAAGAGGTGACACAGGAATTACAACGCTTTCGGGATATCGGCGTATCACACTTCATCTTTCGTTTCCTCGATCATGAAACAATCGAACATTTTGTGGCACGCGTCATCCCGAATTTCGTGTAGGAATAGATATCCCTGCTATTTCCAGTGACTCATGGCGAGTCCCGCGACTGGCGATTGGAATGTTGGCAGACGTGACATACCCAATGAGCCAATATAAACGGTTTTCAGGTCGGGGCCGCCGAATGTGACACTTGTTACAAGTTGTAAAGTTTTACCAACAGTTGCAGCCATATCTGCAGGTGTTGCCTCACCGTTGGCGATTTTCTGCTCAAACGTTGCTAGTAAAGGCTCATTGGCCTCTTCAAAGACAACATGATAATTCCCGTCAGGTGTGATAATACCAACACCATTACGTAACACCGTTGTAACCCAGACATTTCCCTCACTATCAAAAGTAAAGCCATCAACGGCACCACCCACGCCGAGATTATCAGGCCCAACAGCTTCTTTATCCGAAAGGCTGCCATCAGGGTGAACACGAAAACGGATGATGTGATTTTTCATCGTCTCCGCGACATAGAGATACTCTTCTTTCGCATCAAGCCGAATCTCATTCGTGAAATAAAGACCATCCTGCACAATGCGCGGACCTTTTTCATCAATCAACACAATATAGCCATCTGGTCGTGGACTTGCTGCTGCGGGCCACCATTGTGCCTCACGCGTCGAGAAGGCCGCCCATATACGCTTCTTGCTGTCAATGAACACGTAGTTCGCAGTTGATACCTTGACGCCATCAACTTCTGTGAATAGTTCTTCGACATGTCCGTCTGGGTGAAGCTTTTGGATTGTACCAATGCCAATGTTCGCAACAAGAATCGAGCCATCATCGGCTAAAGCGAGACCGTTGGGTTCACCGCCGAGGCCACCAAAAAATTGCTGTTCGCCATCTGGGTTGATGCGAGTGATACCACCGCGTCCATCTGATACCCAGAGCGTCTCGTTAGGTTGTGCAATAATTGACTCTGGTCGCACAAGATCATGACCTGTAAAGGTAAGGTCACTGAGGTCAAGACGAAAATCTTGAATGGGTGTGTTGCTCATGATGTATCCTTTCAGCATTGAAAAATGTACACATCTTGACTTATTAGTGTATGAGATACCTTCTTTGATTGTACGATGTAAAAACCTCATATACAAGCATGTCGTTTTGTATTGCTGAGTGTCTGCTGACTATCTTCAATCGTGTTTAAGAGAGACATCAAATGTTTATAGAAAGAGGAATAGCATAAATGGCACATCTTTTAACTGGTGATACAGTGATTGAGTTTACACTTCCGGCTACCGATGGGTGTCCTATAGTATAAAAATGATAAGATAACAACAAAGATCAGTTTTTGTTTGCTCACCTATTAACAGAAAATAGAGGGTCTCATGAGTCAAGAATATGATAATGTGCAGTTATCAACATCTTCACGTCCTACCCTCGCTAATCGAACCGAATGGCTGGCCTACTGGAAGGCAGTAGGGCAGGAGTGGCGTACAGAACCAGAGATTGACCTGGACCGTCAGCGATTTCTCACACAATGTCTCGCTATAGAAGTGGACTTGGACGAGGGAATATACAAGTTTAGAGATGTGAAGCTGAATCGTGCCGATGTTGAATGGCTACTGGCAAATCACGATGATGGTCACGGACCTGTGGATTGGCGCAATTCAGAACATCTACGTCGTGTTGGCATCGACTTACGCGGTGCGGACTTACGCGGTGCTGATCTACGGAGTCTGCCTCTTTCTCATATGTTGGGAGGTCTCAATGGGCGTGAACGTAATCGTGCACAAGAGAAACGTGATATAGCGGCGGTGCATTTAGAAGGGGCGAATTTTAGTGAGGCACATTTGGAACGAGCGGAATTGTATATGGCCCATTTGGAGCGAGCCGACTTCTTCAAGGCTCATTTAGCGGGTGCGTCGTTACGTAAAGCTCATTTGGAAGGTGCATCACTTCGCCTCGCGTATCTTGCATTCGTTGAGCAAGAGACAAAAGATGAGAAAACACACTACAACTACTATGTATCTATACATCCTCTGCCGCCTGCAGATTTGCGTGCTGTTTTTATGGATAGTGTAACCGATCTGAGAAATGCTCACCTAGGGAGCGAGAAACATGGCTTTGTACGTCTCTCCGACGTGCATTGGGGAGATGTAAATCTGGCGATTGTAGATTGGTCATTGATCAAACAACTTGGTGATGAGGGACGTGCGAGAGCGCAATCACGTGAGAAAAAGGTAGATACCGAGACGCTTATCGAAAGCTATCGAGAGGCAGTGCGTGCCAATCGTCAACTAGCTGTAGCTTTGCAGGGGCAAGGACTCAATGAAGAGGCAGCGCACTTTCTCTATCGAGCACAGGTGCTACAGCGCGAAGTCGTGCGGTTACAAGGCCGAGTAGGTGCCTATATTTTCTCGGCCTTTCTTGATATTTTAGCAGGCTATGGCTATCAACCGATACGTAGTGTACGTGCATACCTGCTTGTGATTGCCTGTTTTACAGTCATATATTTTATCTTTGGACACATCTTTGGTCCCGTTCTATCGCCAGTTGGAGCCTTCGTGTTCAGTATTACCTCGTTTCATGGACGTGGCTTCTTTCCAGGTGGTATTGCGCTAGACGATCCAATCACGATTATGGCTGCTACGGAGGCTATTATTGGGCTGACGATAGAAATCAGCTTCATCGCAACGTTTACGCAGCGTTTCTTTGGAAACTAACAACCCTTTTGGTTATTATTGCTTTTGGTCATAGTTTTCTCTTACTACTGTCAAGTATGTTTATTGCCGTGTTCATTTCGTCATCATCGTAGTGAATTGTTTCGAGTCGCTCCAACGCGAATTGCACATTCCGCTGATCCTCGCTGGAAAGCAACGAGAGTAGATACGCTCGATAGTGTTGCAGGTAGTGATTCTCAAAAGCAAGCATTTGCTCACAAAGTTCTCGCAGTTCTGCTCGTTCCTCTGCGCGCTCAGGAATGCCATACATCCATTGCATTTTGCCTTTTTCGAACATCGCGGTTAGAAAGGGACTCCACTCATTATGTATTTCTTTGTTGTATGCCTCCACGCTTGCCCGCTTCATGCCTACGAAGGTTCCTGTTTTGAAGACTAACAATGCTGATGCCATACGACAGGCGCATTCTACTAACTCGCGTGTAGCATAATACGTCTTGTTGGCTTTATCAGGTGGATAGGAGAGTACCGCGACATCATAGGAAAGTTGCGTCATGTGGTCGTACCCATAGAATGGTCCATCTGGGTCAGGGTAGTTAATGGGATAGGTAACGGTTTCACTCCGATGCAAACGAAGCAGAAATTCTGTCACACCGTCCGTAATATCGCGCGTATAAGCGTCTTTACTTGGCAATGTCATCGTGGCTCGTGTATCCTCACCAAAGAGGAGAATGCTATTCTGTTTGAGTGCAGCTCTCATGATGCTTTGATAGTTTTGCAATGCTTGCTCATCAATGACGTTAATGTCGAGACGTAGAGTGCTCTTCTTTACACACGCCGAGGCAAGTTGTTGTGCTTGTATGATCTCCTTTGATGAAAGAAATGACTCTTTAAAAAGGACATATGCGTCAATATCACTGTCAATGACTGCACAACCATCAGCATAGCTTCCTAGTAGGAAATAGCTCCGAACTCGGTCAGGAAATGCCGACTCATATTGTTGCACCACGTTAGCAAGAGGCTCATCGACATATGGCTTTCCAACAGTATGAAGTAGATG
>CAXUIS010000209.1:0-9766 GCA_964250915.1 uncultured Ktedonobacteraceae bacterium
CCCCCCCCCCCCCCCCCCCCCCCCCCCCCCCCCCCCCCCCCCCCCCCCCCCCCAACTCTTCACCTACCTTCATAGCCCCCAAATAGTCCTTATTTTTGCTCTCAATTATAATGAATCGTCATTGTTTGTGATAAACTTCCTTTGATACTCCGTTTATAGGAAGAGTGCGAGACATTGTGATATTCATCGTGACTCAATTGTATTGAAATGTATTTGTGAAATGACAGAACAAGAAGAAAACACGACGCAGGCACAAGAAAAAAACTCTCATGAGTCGCAGCGTGACATTGTGACGGTAGTTCTAACCGCAGAAAATTCCTTGGGGCATGATGCGTTTGGGCTGCATAGACGTGAGGAGCGGCAGCAACGACTCCGCGATGCATTTCAACAAGCGGTCACGTTCGCCATTGGGCAGAAGGCCGACTTTTTTATCCAGGCGGGCGACCTCTTTGATACTCCGACACCAACGGAACGGGATCGCAGTTTTGTGACTGCGCGTCTGGCGCAATTAAAGCAAGCTGGAGTACGTGTGCTTGCGCTCGGCGGACTGCATGACACGTCATCAGAAACGCAAGGTGAATATGCAGTACCAGCCCCGCAGGTGAGCTATGACCAATTGGGTGCATTGCAGTATCTCTCGCCTATCCTTAAAAAAGATGAAGAGGTTGAGCCGCTTCTGATAGAGACGCAGGGCATGTTGGTGGGTATTTGTGGGCTTGGCGTTGTCGGTGAGAAAGTCGGCGACCCCTTGGCACAATTGCGCGTTCAAAGCGATATCGAGCGGTCGTCACTCCCAATTCTGGTGTTGCATGCACCGATTGAGGGCATGCATGAAGCTACTGCTTCAACAACACATGCTGAGGTGAGTCGTGCAAGCATTGAGCAACAACACACATTCCGCTACATTCTTGCAGGCTATGACCATGTGTATTGTCATCAGCGTATTGGGCAGACAGAGGTAATTGTTGCAGGAGCCACGCATAACATTGATAGTGCGCCACAGACATCTTCCAACGCTCAACATCCAGGTTTTGTCTTTATGGGCCTTGCAACTGATGGCCTCCGGTGGTGCAATCATATTGTCGTAGATGCCTTGCAGACAAAACAATTACGTATCGCCACGCAAGAACTATGGTCGGATGATGCTGATACGACACCAACTGAGCGTATTCTTGAGCGCTTAGAGCCACTATGTGATGCTGAGTCAACGATTCAGTTACGTCTTGAGGGTGAGATAACGCGCAGGCAGTATCACCAGCTCGATTTGAACACGATCCGTCGTTATGGTGAAGAACACTGCTTCTCGCTTGCCATTGATGATAGTAACATCTCACTTATCTCTGACCAGGACACAGCACTCATTGAGACTGGCGAACGCTTTTCCCCGCGTGAGGAACTCATCGCTGTGGTGGAAGAGTGGACGGCCGACACCTTTGATGAATACGAGCAGAAGGCGTTACGCATCACAAAAGAAGAGTTATTATTGGCATTGGACGATAGTAGAGGCAAACGGTATGTAGGGACCGATGTATCGCGTCCTCTTAGCAATTAACCATCGGCAAGGGCGCGATACATCAGTCCCTATAGAGGGAGAGCGAACGGAGTATTTCAACATGATAATCCTAAAACATGCAACGGTCGAACGGTTCAGGCTTTTACAGCATATGGACCTACACTTTCCACAGCGTGGTAGTATTCTGATTCAAGGGCCGAACGAGTCAGGCAAATCGGCTTTGCTTGAGAGCATCTATTTCGCACTCTATGGGGAGTCGTTGCTGTTTGAGCAGGATAAACATTCGCTTGACGACCTCATTTCCTATGGTGCCTCTACCGCAACTGTCACCCTCACCCTCATAGTTAACAACAACGAACTTACTATATGTCGGGTCATCGAGCGTGGGAAGGGGCAGCGTGTCACTCTATGCATACAGCGACAGGGAAACACCGAGGAGGAGCTAATTACACGTTTGGGAGTCGCTAACGAGCGTATTATCTCAGAATTGGGACGCATGGATGGTAACGCACTGCGTAATTCCTGCTTGATAGAGCAGAAAGGGCTTGACCGTCTGGAACGCCTGCGCGGAACTGAACGTGAGACGACCGTGCGTAAACTACTGGGTCTGGAACGTATGAGTCGTATCGGAGAACAGTTCAAAGTGACCGCGCATGACGAACGGCTCATGGAAGACACGACTCAACGTCTGCGTCTCGCCGAGACGCAAGAGCGCATTCCGGTATTGAGCAAGCAACTGGATACACTTGAAATCGCGCTTGATGTGGTCTCGGTAGCCGAAGACCTGGCAGAAATCAGCACACAAGAGGCTGATATCGCGGAACAAGAATTCTCTTTGGAACATATCTCCACACAGCGAGCTGAACTGAAGAGTCGGCAGGGTCGTATTCAGCAATTGAAAAGAGCCGATGCCACGTTGAGTGAAATCATCACATCCTATGAAGAGATGGCAGAGGCACGCCGCGAATTACCACTGCTCGAACGGCAAATTGATGAATTGGAGCGACGTGAGCAGGAAGAATTACCTGTACTAGAGAAGCGTGTCAACGAATTGGTCGAATTGACTAAATCATTTGGAACTCTACAGCGTATGTCGAATGATTTGCTGACCGCCGTGGACACGATCAAGGACTTGGAACAAGAACTGAAGCATCAAGATGAGGTAGAGGGTGATCTGAAGGGTATTGACGCGGAGGTTGAGCACGCGCGGAGTCATGTTGAGCAGGCACAAAACGCACTTTCAGCACTGGAAGACCGTCAGCGCGAGGGTCGCCCTATGTTAGAGGCGCGGCTGGCGAGTATGAGAATGCTTGCCAGTCGTCTCGCGGAGCTACGTCGTCTTGAAGAACAGTATGTTGCGCATAGCAACGACAAAAAACTCGTAGACGATAGCGATGTGCAACTCAGGAAGGTACAGCGTGACCTGTCTGATACCGAGCAAGAACTGACACTGGTTGAGACCGAAGCAAAACAGGTGCAACAACAAGCTGAGGTATTAGAGAAGCGTGGACGCCAACTAAGTGTACGGCGCCAGTTGGAAGAATGGCAACGTTTGAAGGGCCTCACGCAAGGCTTGAGCGATGCCGAGCAACATGTACGTGCCGCTCATGACCAACAGGCACACTTGACTACATTGGCACTAGGGGCACGCAGAAACACAACGAAGTTCATGGGATTTGTCATCGCCTGTGCTGTATTGAGCTTACTCTGTGCAGGTGGGGCCATTGTCGAATTTGTAACGGGTGCTCCCATTATCGGTGCCGTCTTTGGTATCGCGGCACTCATGCTAGGAGCGGCGACAGGTCTTTCTTTCCAAAACTACACGAAAGCACGAGCGGAAGAGCAGGTCATTGACAGGCAGGTACAGGACGCGAGTAGTAGAGTACGTATGATGGTTGCCGCGCGCGAAACGGCTAGTCGTATGGGTGGCAATCGTGAGTCACTTGAGCAGGTCGAGCGCGAGCTGCGAGACCTCACCGGCACAGTTCCCTCTTCCATTGAGGAAGCGCACAAGCTCTTACAACAAACACAACCACAGGAAGATGAAAGCATTGCGAACCTGCAAGACCAGATCAAGGAGAAGCGCGACGAAGCAAACGCGGCACGCAATCAGGTCAATGTAACGATGGAAGCGGTCGCAAACCTCCGTAAGCAACGTACACAGCTAGAGGAGCAGCAAAAGAGCCGTGGCGCACTTGAGGAGCAATTGCGCGAAGATCAAATGGCTTTAGGTCGTATGCATCAAGAAATTACTCTGCTTGCTGGTCAGGAGGGTCTACCTCAACCAAGTATTAACGAGCGGTTACAACGTGGTCCAGCCTTTGATGCCTATGCCTCTGTACCGATAACTCCTGTGCTATGGAACCTCGAAGAGAGCAATAGTGGCATTCCTGACCTGGAAACGTTAGTGGAAAGCACTATCAAGGCCACAGAACATGAAATGGCCTCGCTTGATGGAAAGACCGATCTGGTGACGGAACTGACAAATCAGGTCAAGATACACCAGAATGCTCTGGACGTAATGTTGACGCGCAAACGCATCGTCGAGGAACGTAACGCACGGTATCTAACGAATAGTCCAATGCAGCAGATTGAACGTGCACGCGAGCAGCAAGACGCTCTACGGAGTGCATTGCAGTCTTTGCAAGAGTCGCTACGGCAACGGGTTAAGCCGCTTGGTGTTGTCTTCGGGCAAACCGCCATTAACAATGCAGAGGCCAGCGCGCGCAAGCAGCTAGAAGAGCTAAACGTCATCCTGGGTGGCAAGTTCGCTCTGCAAACGCAGCAAACAGCCTATACCACTCTACTCAAAGAGCGTCAGGAGTCGCTCGCGGAGCATTATAAGCAACTGGCGAAGTTCAGTAATTCGTTGGGTAGCTGGATTGTCCCACCCAATCCGTTTGCGGAAGCTCTTGTTGCTTTACGTACACGCTGCCAGAAAGAACTGCAAGAGGCCAACGAAGACGCGATTGTGACCGAGCTGGCAAATCTGCAAGCGCAAGAAGCTGCGTCGAATGCCAAGATTGCGTTGTGTCGTCAAGAGATTGAGGACGCACAGGAACGTATCGCCACGATGCTTGTGCAACGTAAACGGTCAACGGTGCAACAATACACCTTTACCGATATCGTCGCGGTCTGGCCTCTGCTCGCTGACTACTCAGCACAAGACCGCACACGCCTTGAACAGGAGCGCGAAACAACCGAGCACGAATTAGAAGACCTGGAACAGGAAGAGTTAGCACTTGGTACGCGCCTACAAACAGGCGGTGTTACACTCGATTTAGCACTCGCACGTACACGAATGGAACAGCAAGAACGCTCCTATCAGGTCAAGAAACGTAGCGGTTTGCTCATCAAAGCCGTGCATGATCGCTTGATGCACAAGATTGTGCCAAGAACCGAGTATTATATGCAGCACATCCTTCCCTTGCTTACCAGTGGTCGCTATCACGATGTGCGGGTCAGCACCTATGCAGAAGAGGGAACGTTGAGCGGCGGTCCAATACAACTTAACGTCTGGGACTCTGGTGCTGGTGAATATGTTTCTAAATCTGCCCTATCAGGTGGGGCTGCTGACCAGTTATCGCTCGCCCTGCGCTTAGCCTTTGCGCTTGCAACACTTCCAAAGGACACCGGAGTCTCTCCGGGTTTCCTTTTCCTCGACGAGCCACTTAGTTCGTTTGATCAAGGACGCACAAAAGCCTTGATGGACGTTGTAACGGGAGATATCTTGAGCCAGCACTTTGAGCAGGTCCTGCTGATCTCACATAGCAGTGCCTTTGACCCTGCTCTCTTCCCCTACCATATATACATGGACAACGGCGTGATTGTCGAAAGCAACCTGCCAGTGGTGGAAGGTGCGACTCTTATAGTAGAGGAAGAGCCTGACATATCCTTAGACGAGGCTGATATAGCCGAAGACGATATGCAGGATATGACGATACGTGTTCCAGCCATCGTAGCTACGAAGGTTGGAGTTGAATAAGATATTCTCGCTAGGGTGCCCGCAAGGGGAACGCCCCTCCCATACGCGAATGCAGCTATGGAACTATGTTGTATGGGAGGGGCGTTCCCCTTGCGGGCACCCTAGTCTCTGCCAAATGATAATCGACAGATTATTATGCCTTTAACATATGTACGTTATTGCTCCGTCGGAGCCTTTGTGGGTTGCGGGCGCCCTGTCTCTGCCCATTTTTTGTAGGGAGGTACAGGCATTTCGCGCCAGGGAATCTCTAGCGATTCTTCGAGGCCACGTACATGCATGTCGTCGTTGTAGCGGACGAGCCGCCAGCGTGCTTGCTGATTCTGAAATGCCGCGCTTTTATTCCAATAGGTGATTGAAGCGTTACGGGTATCGAAGCGTGTTTCTGGTATGCGTAATGTTTCCATACCCAGGAAATAGATAAAAGAGATATCAACAATACCGCCATGACATACCACGACAATGGTTTTCCCCTCGTGTTCTTTGAGAATCCGATGTAATGCTGTGCCCCCGCGTAGCACAAACTGACCCCATGTTTCACCTCCTGGTGACACAGGACGGAATGGCTCCTCGTCTAAATGGTAGCCTCCAAACTTCTGCCGAAATTCGGTGACGGTCATGTTTTCGGCCTCACCGGGATGCAATTCCTGTACGTCGTCGTCAAAGGTAATCGGCATCTCTCGAAATGCAGGGGCAATAATTTGTGCTGTTTGACGCGCACGTGGGAGCGTACTAGCGATAAACACATCAGGAACAATCTCGCCTGTTTCCACCAAGCGGTCGCGTAATCGCTCGGCCTGACGTACGCCAAGGGCTGTTAAACCATAGTCATGTAGCGACTCCCCCCTCTGGGTGGTAGCCTCTCCATGACGAATAAGGTAGAGGTGTGTCATGAACGGTATCAATCCTTCCAATATGCTATATAAATTGTTTGCCATAGATATTGTAGCACTGAACCGTTTGTAACAAACACCCTGTAACACAACCAACCCCTTGCGGCTTGCGGCCGCAAGGGGTTGGTTGTGCTACCTCTCATGCCATGCTTGTAACAAGTGTTGCTCTTGCTCTGGCTTCAGCCCTACTTTTAGTTCCGCATTCCTACCTTTCCAGTTCAACGTATCACGTATGGTGTCAGCGATTGGACGGAAGGCGAGACCTTCAGCAATAGCTTTACTACAGCTAACTGCTCTAGCACCACGGTATTCTTCTGGTGCATACAATGGTAGGTCAACCTCGTGTTTCGTGAGGAATGCATCGCTGACCCACGTAAGGCGTGTATCACTATCTGTCACGTTCCTGCACTCATCGAGAAAACGCTCCATCGCAAGCGCGTAGTCGGGGCCAGTTGCATTGTATGTGCCGATTTTGCCCTCCTCAACCATATGTACCGTCCACGTGGCAAGGTCGCGTCCATCAATAAATTGCGTTTGCTGTGTCGGGTCGCCAGGTGCGAGCATCTCGTTCCCTTGCGCGACACGATAGGGCCAGTAGGTGAAGCGGTCAGTAGGGTCGCCAGGACCGACGATCAAGCCGGGACGAATAACAAGAGTACGTCCCGGCATAGCATGTTCCACAGCCTGTTCACTCAGTGCTTTGAATGCACCGTAGTTCTCGTTCATAACCTCTTCGACATGCTCGTCTGCTAGCACGGCAACGGGTGCGTGTTCGTCTATGCCTACTTTGCTAAAATCCGCGTAAACGGAAATACTAGAGATGAATGTGTAGTGGTTTGTCAAGGATGCTACAGCTTGTGCCGAGGCTCCTACAACACGTGGGAAATAGCCACATGTATCTATAACTGCGTCCCAGTATCGCCCCTGCAATACGGCTAGTTCGCCATCACGATTGCCGTGTATTTGCTTGATGTTTGGAAAAAGTGTAGGGTTGTGCTGCCCGCGATTAAACAGGGTAAGCTCATGCCCGCGCTGTAATGCGGCTTCAACAAGATGGCTTCCTAGAAAGCCTGTACCACCAATAAGCAGTAATTTCATGAGTGCGCTGCCCCTTTCGATTTGTGTTGATATTACAATGATATGCTTTTGGGTTGGCGTAAGGAAGATGTTAACAATGCTTGTAGCATAGATGATTTGTAGGGACCGATGTATCGCGTCCTTGGCGGCAATTGAAGAGGCGACAAGGACGCGATACATCGGTCCCTACAAACGAAAAGAAGGCAAGATACCTATCGAGGTACCTCACCTTCTTTTATGGAAGTGCATGGGGTCTAATTATACGGTTCGTTCATTCCTGCTGTAGGTTCGCTGCTCACATAAGGGAGCGGCGAACAAATACTGCTTAATGGCTAATGAACGTAACGCCTGGTCCAGGAGCGAACTCCCAATCTACAATGGCATATGGATTGGCGCCCCAACTCATGTTGCTGGCGATCACATGCCCATTGCCCAGTACTTTCTCAACTAATGCAACGTGTCCTCCACCATAGGCACCCTGTACCCACGGCTGTAGATCGATAATCGCCCCTACTTTCGGTTGCGTGGAGACCTGCCATCCAAAATCGTGCGCACGGTCTTTCCACTGCCACGCCATTGCATTTGTGGTCCACGGTACATAAGAACCATGCCACTGTGAATAGCGCTGATTGGCCCACCATGTGCAGGCCGGATACGGAAACACATTCCCTCGACTCTCGGAATGTAACACGGACGTGTTGACAACAGGAACGGTTTGCTCAACTGCCGTCTTCGTCAATGATTGTGCATGCGCCCCCGCAGCATGTACATTGAGTGTTGTTCCTAAGAATAGCAGTCCCATCACTGCTACTACTGTCATCTTAACTACGAAACTACCTACGTTGTACTGTTGTAAGAACTTCCTATTGTTCTGCTGTGTATACAATGCATCCTCTTTCGATATACAACTTGCAGACCCCTTGCCATGCTGTTCGTTCCCACATTGGCACACAATACAGTAACATGTAGTAACATGTATCAAAATGTGGGGACTGACATATAATACCACTAGACATAATAAATGTCGTGAAATGCCCTGATACATAGTACAAATTGGCTAATTTAGATATTTGCCTGTTTCTATAAAAATTGTCCAATACGTGTAAGCTATTTATTTTTTACATTTCTTTACATTGTGAGACATTAGTACTGATAATGCCGAAAATGTATGGGAAAGGCTTGTGCTTATGTATAATGCTCAATATTCCTAACTATTGAAGTCCATCATTTGAGTAAATTTCTCTTATGTTACTGCTAAGACTAGAAAATGAGTTTCGTGTGCAATGATTTTATCCCACATCCCACGCACGTTTACACGGCGTATGACCATGCTCTATATCAGTGTTCTTTGTACTCTTGCTTTGCTTGCATTACTTTGTCAGATCGTAATGCAGATTGAGTTACAACAACATTTGAACGACGCGCATCTCATCAATATGGCAAGTAATCAACGTATGCTCAGTCAAGAGGTAAGCAAAACAGTATTGGAGATTGTTACGAGTACTACAGCGATAGACCGAGCGTACCGTGTCAACGCCCTAAAGGAGATACTCGTAGAGTGGCAACAAGTGCAGAACAGTCTGCAACATGGCGACGCCAAACTAGGGTTGTCGGGCAAGAACAGTGCCGAGATTAGCCATTTATTTCAAGTAGTCACACCCAGTTTTACCACTATTGTACGTGCAGGTGAACAGGTAATAGTATTGGCAGTACAGAATGGGACAAGTGGAAGAATATCGCAAAAAGACGATATACATGCTTCTGTACAAATCATTCTCAATACTGATCCTAAATTTCTCATTGCTATGGAGAGCATTGTTGCGCAATACGAGCAAGAAGCTGTGCAGCATACAGCATTGATGCAAGAAACGGAGCTTGTGCTGTTCCTGGTGACAATCTTTGTCTTACTGTTCGTGGGTGTTGTGATCTTTCGTCCTACTGTTGCTCGCATCACAAAGGATGTTACTGAAATTATGCATTTGGAAGAACGAGTGGCATATATGACCGAGGTGCAACGTAGAAATCAAGCACATGAAAGAGCCTTACATGAATCGCAGAATGCACTTGTCACGTTAAACTATCCTATCCAAGTCCTGGCCCTAGGACGTTATCAGGTACAAGATGAGCATGAGCGTACATATCTCGTTACTGCTCAAGAACATCATGTGGAACAGTTGCGTTGCGAATGTGAATTATACAAGCGTACTTTGACCTGTTCTCATTTTGTCGTAGCTTCATCTTTACATGCCTTGCTACTCGAACGTGAGCAATCTGTAGAAGCAACAAATTAATGTGTAGGAA
>CAXUIS010000210.1:0-9646 GCA_964250915.1 uncultured Ktedonobacteraceae bacterium
CCAACCCTATCGTGCAAGTCGTGTTACAAATGACAGCGAAAAATGCACACGAACGCTATCAATCTGCTGAGGCTGTAATCGACGCCCTCACACAGGCATTAGATGAGTCTCGCTTATCAATGCCACGAATGCGCTTTGGTATGGCACCATCAGGACCATTTGCAGAGCCGAAAAGTGTTCCATCAGGCCAACTCGCACATGCAAATAGGCATGCCAGTACACCAAGTAATCCAGGATACGGTAGTATCCAGCAGAGAGTGCAGTTGGTGTGCTTTCGCTGTGGTGCTTTGAGTGATAGTTCACAAGTCTATTGTGTCGCTTGTGGCTACGAACTTTCTGATAAACTAGCAAGTGTAGATCATTTTCGTGGTGCAAATGGGCGCCTTGTGCTCGCTCGTTTAACTATGCAAAGCGCAGGTGGACGCTCCTATCGCTTTCATCAAGTAGTCACGACCATTGGTCGCACGAACGGCAACGATTTGATTATTATTGGACCTACCGTGTCACGCAAACATGCTCGTCTCTGGTTTGATAGTGGTCGTTGGTTTGTGGAAGACTTAGGAAGCGCAAATGGAACATTGCTTAATGGTGCGCGTATCATACAACCAATGCTCCTAAACGACGGCGATGTAATCCACTTTGGTGACGAGGCCGTCGTATTCAATATAGCGTATAGTCCATAATTCGGAACAAAACACTCACTAAACCGTATGTCTACTATAAGAAAGAAATAGCGATAACTCGCTGCTTGATGAGATAAGGAAGGATGTTTTCATGAGTTCGATGAATCCCGCTGTTGCAGTAGCACAGCAGATGTTACTAGGTGGTGCAGTAAAACAAAACCATGCACTTGAACATGCTACAATTGTGATGCTTGAGAAAAAGCTTGATGTGCGTCTCTCTGGCGTATCTTCTGCCGTTGGTTTCTTCATCTTTGGTGAGGTGCCAACCGAGGAGATTCTGCCTGTCGCAGAAGAGGCTCTCAATGTGTTGCGCACAACGAACCCTGAGCTTGCGATCAACCCACGTTGCGGCACAAACCTCGCGGTAGCGGGTGTATTAACAGGTTTATCCTCACTGGCCGTCGCACGACTGCGTCGCCCCTATGGAAGCGCGAACAATGTCATAACTGCATCTACTGCAGCATTGGTACTTGCTCGTCCCTTAGGTCTCACAGTACAACGTTATATTACCACGCAAACACCGAACGCTTCGATGCGTGTGGTTAAGGTGTCGCCAATGACCGTGCTCGGCTCTCCTGCGCACTTTGTTCATACTGACAACCCTGATGCCGCCGGTCTCTTTTCATAACAAAAAGGATAAAAACATGTCATCGGACCGTAGCCGCTTTCTGGTTGAGACCTCCTGGCTTGCCGAGCATTTGAACGATCCACACCTACGGGTCGTTGATATGCGCGGTTATGTACGTAACGTTGTCAAGGATGGCGTATCAGATGCTCTTTACGTGGGCGCACGTAATGAGTATCTACAAGGTCATATCCCTGGTGCTCTCTACATCGACTGGAGCAGTGATATTGTTGATCCTAACGATGATGTAGAGGCTCAAGTCGCACCTGCCGAACGCTTCGCAGAGGTCATGGAACATCTAGGTATAGGCGATCAGCACCTCGTGGTCGTCTATGACGCTCATCCTGCTTCACAATTTGCAACGCGTCTATGGTGGGCACTGAACTACTATGGTCATAAAGAGGTTGTTGTCCTGAACGGCGGCCTTCCTAAATGGCAGCGTGAGCAGTTACCTCTGGATACGGTCGTGCCGACATATGATCCAGTGATGTTTACGCCAGAGATACAACCTCAACTGCGCGCTACAGCCGAAGACATGCTTAACTTTCTCGAACGAGAAGATGTCACGCTGGTTGATGCACGTGATACAGGCCAATATACAGGTGCGGTCGTACGAGGGCGCAGCAGGGCAGGACATATTCCTGGTGCACTCAGTCTTCCACGCGAAGAGCTTATCGACCCTACGACAGGAACATTTCGTAGCAACGAAGAGCTATCGCACATACTCACTGTCGCTGGTGTCTCACCACAAAAGCAGATTGTCGCCTATTGCAATGGAGGCGTAGCTGCTACTACTGTTCTGTTCACGCTTGCAATGTTGGGCTATCCTCAATTTACAAATTATGATGGTTCATGGAACGAATGGGGCAAGCGTCAAGACCTGCCTGTAGAGTTGTAAAAAATTATGACGATGCATGACTCTGACTCTTCTCGCTCTGAACGAGAGGGCGAAGATTTGCTTGACCTTAATACGGTCATGCACGCTTTTGGTGTCGATGAGTGGAAGAATCTTGGGCCAGCAGACGATACACAAACGCAAGCCTTGAATCTACTAATCGAGATTGACGGACAGAGGTATCTTTTGCGTGAGCGACCAGAAGGTTTAGTAGATGAAGACCTGACTCATCGCTATGACTTCCAACGCTACCTGCAACATGCAGGAATACCTATTCCGCCACTTCTGCTTACACCACAAGGTGAGCCAGTTGTTATCAATGGCGAAGATGCTTTTGAGGTACAGCAGTGGGCAAGTGGTGAGCTATTTAGTACTGCTGATCCACGCTCTCTTGAATGGGTTGCATTTGCCGGAACTATGCTTGGTCGCATTCATCGCGCTTCATCGCAGTATACTGGCCCTATACATCGCTGGCCTTCTGAAGTGCAGATAGGAAGCCTTGTACAGAGTTGGCTCAACCTTGCGCGTACAAGAGCCGACACAAGCGAAATCCAGGCTGTTGCTGCCGCCCTCTCAAATTGGGTTGACCAGTGGGAAGCAGTCTTACCCTCTGCAATGATGTCCATTGGTACTGGAAAAGAACTACCAACATTTCATATTCACGGCGATTATCACGCGCTCAACCTGCGTTTTGGCTCGTTCGGCGTCACATCAGTTATCGGGTTAGAGGCGTCACGCTGGGAAAAACGGCTGTTTGAAGTTGCGAACGGGCTTTTTTCTTTTAGTGCGTTATCCTGGATAGCTGGCAGTGGTGAGACACGTCCACTTGTCAAACGTGGCCTCGATCCCGAACGCGCTCGACGCTTTCTACAAGCCTACGCGGAAGTGTATCCACCAGTCCCCAGTGAGGCGGAACTGCTCGCGGATGCGCTGATGCTGATTGCTCCTATTGCTACAATAAATGGCCCTCTTGAAGCTCTTTTTTATACTCAGGAAGAACCTGATACGGCACTCATAGATGATGTTATGGAGAACCTTGCGTGGGCCTCTTCACTTCCTACATGGCTTAGTCGCGTACGACGTTCGCTACCAGACCTATGGTTGACGAAATAAGAGGATTACTAAGTCTGTTACTCTTCGTTATAAATAATAGCCCAAACGTTATATATATTGACACTCTAAGTAGTTATGAGCAAATAATAAGTGTGTCTCAAAAATAAGTATTTATGTCTACGATCAATTTCTGTATGCTTCCGAATAGTAAGGTGTGAGCACATGCAAGGGTTTCCGCAAGACGCGATGTTTAACGATATGCAAAGGCAAAGAAATCAAACAAGACGCAAGAAAATTACTGTAACTATTACATCCGTACTTCTGGCTTTATCGGCTGTACTTATTGTTATAGGTGTAGCGATGATAAGATCGAGTCTTGTTTCTGGTACCTCAGGATCATCGACTCCTACTGGTACAAAGCCAACTGTACTGGCAACATCCGCACCAACACCAACACCAACACCTGTATTTGATCCCAATGTTGGAGCGGTTCTTCCGTCACATCGTGTTATTGCATTTTATGCAGTACCTGGTGCTGAACCAACAGGACCAGCCTATCAACTTAGTGATGCTATGCTCAACCAATTGACGCAGCAAGGTGCAGCTTATCAGAAGCTTGATCCAGCGCATCCGGTACAACTTGGTATTGACTTGGTGGTAAGTGTTCCCGACGGTTTCCCTGGACCAAGTGGCTACTACAGCCATCATGTTGACGCAGATACGCTTCAGTCGTATGTTGACTATTGCCAAACTCATAATTTGCTCTTGTTCTTAGACTTGAACTTTGGATGGGCACCTGTGATGCCCGAAGTCAATTTCTTTCTCCCCTATTTAGAGAAATACACATTTGTACATATGGCAGTTGATCCTGAGTGGATGTTTCCACGGCACAATGGTATTCCAGGCACAAACTTGAGTAATGTACGTGCCTCGGATTTGAACCCTATCATTCAAGCTGTCGGCGATATTCCCATGAAATATCATATGCCACGCAAGATTTTGATTATTCACGAGTACCGGCCGGGTGGCGACTATACGGCAAATCCAACAGATGCTGGACAGGCAGAGATTGCGGATAAACGCAATCTCCAACCTGATACACGAGTGGATGTTGTCATTCACGTTGATAGTGTTGGTGGGTATGTTGGTGATATCGCGGATAAAACACAACAATATACACAATGGGTACAAGAGGACATGATACGCTATGCCAACTTCCGCTATGGAGGCTTCAAACTGTTTTATCATATTGAAGCTAAAACACGGCTTATGACGCCTACAGAAGTACTCGCCCTCAACCCTGCACCGCTCGTCGTAACATATGGGAATTAGCTGTCGAAGCAGTATGATGTGTACAGAGACACAGAAAGCTCAAGCATCCGAAAATGCTATAGTGAAACACAACGTTGGACAGAGGGGCTTATCTATGAGATACTGTCGTAGATAAGCCTTTGTTGGATTGGAGAAGGGGTCGGCATGTCGTCTATGTATTCGTCATACAATAATGCTCCTAGATGTCAACGCTGTGGAGCATCACTTGCGCTCAAGGATCCTCGTTGCGCGAACTGTGGTTATTTTAATGAAACACATCCTGGAAGTGATGTACCACAACAACAGCAACCACCAGTAGCAACACAGTGGAACTCATCCGCTCAGTCAGGACAATACGAGCGAACGGCATTGCCCAATCCTCAACAAGAACCACGCCAAGATGGGAGCTTGCTTAAACGCTATCCAGCACAAACAGAGCAACGCAATCACTATACGATGCCATCGGCTCCACAGCCTCAAACTGCACCACCTCCCGTTCCTTCTCAAAACACAATGCCTCCTCAGATTTGGTCACAACCAGACTTGTCTCGCTCTATTGCTCAACCACCACAGATGTCAGGCAACGGAAATGTATATCCGCATCCATCTGGACAGCTTCTAAACAATGGAGTCTACTCTCAGAATGTGCCTCAACCTACAACATCTTCTCCATACTCTACTGGCCCCACCACGCCACCTATCAGTTTTAGAGCATCTCCACAACAAGTACCACCTCCTGCATATGCACAAGCAGCTCATTCATTTTATCAAGAACCGAAGAAGCGACGACAACTTCATATAGGAAGATTTGTAGGAATTCTTGTACTACTGCTTGTAATTATCGGAGGAAGTTTTCTTGCGTATACGTTCTTGTTTTCACATAAAAATACGCAACAAGCATCCACTAGTGGTGGCACTGTAACACATAGCCCATCAACTTCTCAAGTAACTCCACAAGGAAACTCTCTTTTCCAGGATGAGTTCATGAACAACACGAATGGATGGAGTATTCAAAGCTATCCTGGTGAATTTTCTGTAGCATTGGGAAATGGTGCGTTGAAGCTGGAAAATGACAATAACAAATTGTTGTGGGAGCTTATCCCTAATAATAAGAAATATGGAGATTTTCAGCTTTCTGTCGATGCCGTTCTTTCAAAAGGCTCTCAAGACAACGGATACGGTGTGTACATCCGTAGCGCACTCAGTCAAAACTCTTCAATTATAACATTCTATCGCTTTGAACTCTATGGTGATGGATCATTTGCAATCTTTAAAGGTACGGCAGACGCAAACGGCACAGTAACTACTCCACGTCTTGTTGACTACACAAATAGCTCTGCAATTCAGAAGCAGGGAAGCCTGAATCATATCACCATTTCCGCAAAAGGCTCTAGTCTCCAATTTATTGTTAATGGACAAACACTAAGTACTGTTTCAGATACTACCTATACGAGTGGCAGTATTGCCTTGTTTGTCTCGAACCTACAAAAAGCTCCACCAGGAGCGGTCGCAACATTCTCGCATCTTGCGATCTATCCAGCACAAAAATAGAAGTGTTGTTATCCGGCAATAATGTTTGCGTAGACGCTTGGGTCAACGTTGCCACCGCTTACGATGCAGCAAACACGCTTATTTGCAAAACGCGCGGGGTTGGTGAAGAGTGCTCCAATAGCGAGAGCACCTGTTGGTTCCACCTTGAGGTTGACATAGCGAAAGCAGTGTTGTGTTGCCTGAAGTGTTAGTTCATCCGGCACCTCAATGATATCGGTAATGCCATGTTGTAGTATCTCCCAATTTAGCTTACCAAGACTAAGAGTACGCGCTCCATCCGCTATTGTGGCTGGCTCCTGCTCATTGCGAATGAGTTGACCGCTACGTAGTGAACGAGCCGCGTCATTGCCAGGAAGCGGTTCTGCCCCAATAATCTCTGTCGTTTTGCCAAGATACTCGTGTGCAATCACGATACCCGAAGAAAGACCGCCCCCACCGATGGGAACGATGATCACATCGAAGTTAGCACTATCAAAAATCTCTTTGCCTAATGTTGAATTGCCAGCAACAACGCGATAATCATCATATGCTTGCGCTTGAAACGCATCAGTTTGCTCTTGTAGTAGTTGTGCGACACGTTCAGCTCGTCCAATACGTTGCACATTAACGAGATCAACCTGGCCTCCATAGGATTGTACTGCTGCAATCTTGACCTGTGCTGAGGTGGAAGGCATAACGACTGTACACGTCTTGCCAAGCAGTGTACTCGCATATGCAATGGCCTGACCAAAGTTACCAGATGAGGCAGTCACAACACGCTTTTGTGGAATTGACGAGAGCAGGTTGTATGCCGCTCGAAACTTGAAGCTGCCGGTATATTGAAAGGTCTCACTAGCAATAGTTATATCGCAATGAAACTGTGTTGAAAGTGGTGGACACGGACAAGGTATAAATGTTGTCGGACGTATATGAGCTGGTAGTGTTTCCCATACCTCGGCAATGTATGCTTCGGTTAATGCTGGTGCTGTGGTATAGTTTTTCATAGTAGTTTGTTTCCTCACGATGATCTACATAAAATTGTTATAACCCTATTGTAACCTTTACGAGGATTTTTGGCATCCCAGAAAGAGTAAAAGATATGTCAGATACTACAGAATATACATCAACGATACGCCTACGCTTACGTGCTAGCGATGCACACTATGGTGGCAATCTTGTCAATGGAGCATTTATGCTGTCTTTGTTTGGGGATATAGCAACAGAACTTGCCATTCTGTGTGATGGTGACGAAGGGTTGCTTGTGGGGTATGAAAGTATTGAGTTTCTTGCGCCGCTCTATGCTGGCGATTTCGTCGAAGCAACTGGACGAATTACAAACGTTGGACGCACATCACGACGACTAGAATTTGAAGCGTACAAGGTGATTACTCCTCGACGAGACATTAGTGACTCTGCTGCTGATGTGTTAGAGACTCCATTGCTTATAGGGCGTGCGATAGGTACAACAGTGGTAAAAGTTGAGCAGCAAAGAAAGAAAGATGCAAGAGCACAGAACTAACCGAGAGGCCCTCTAGCAAGCATACTTACTAGAGGGCCTCTCGGTTAGTTCTGTGAAAGAAAGTTTACCTAGTCCACATCGACAGCCGCAGCAACGAATTGCAGGGGAGGCTGACCTTTGTAGAGACCAATAGCAAATACGCTATAGACGCGATCAGCCTTGAGGTCTACTTTTAAAGGGATCGTGATACCAGCGTTGACGGCTGTTACGTCGAAGACATATGTACCAGGATCAACGGTAAGATAGCCGCTTGCATGTGTGTAGGTCAATTCAGAGATAACTTTTGTGCCACCAACCGAAACATCAACGGGACCGGCATTAGGTGACAGGTGATACACCCGAACGATTGCCTTCGTATTGATATCGGAGTTGTTGTCAACGAATGCGGCAAGTGAGAAACCGGAGTCCTTTGTGCCAAGCGCGGCGACGGTGTAGTATGTACCGCCCTTGAGTTTAACCGTTACATCAATAACTGAATCTTTGCGAGGTGCCCAATAAGGTGCGACTTGAATGCGATGTTTGCCTGCTGAAACAGCGACATAGCCTGTAACTGTGCCAAACTTAAAGTCGCTGAGCAACTTGGCTCCATCAACATACACATCTACGGGACCTGCTCCAGGTGATGCGTGCGCAACACGTACATACGCTTTGTCATTCCAATGTGCTGAAGCGGAAGGCGATTGTGCCGCGAAGCCGACGATAAGAGCAAGTAGCCCAATCGTCACCAGAATGCCACGGGCAAAGATTGTGAGAGACTTCTTAGAATTCATTGCCTGTTTTCTCCTCTTCTCTTAGTGAGAACACTTTGTTTTCACGAGGAACTGCTGTCAACTCCTTTGCGTGTATCAGTTCCGTTCTTCCCCATAACGGAGGTTGCACAACAAAGGCCAGGAAAGAAGAACGCTTCTTTTGAACGTTCCACCATAGAGACGCTCGTTTTCAGGCAAAGTAGTAAAGCTTTTTCACAAGTTTTCAGTTCAAAACAGTTATCCAGTGAAATTCATTGTACTTACGGCAGTATGTGCTAGGAGTTTTTGAGCATTGCGCCACAACAGTTTTTCCCGTACCTCTGGTGTAAAGTAGGTGAGCGGTTCAAAATCTTTGAGCCAGCGTTGTGGCGTGATGAAGGGATAATCAGAGCCAAACAGGAAACGGTCTTGCATCCGCGTGGCAGCCTCACGGAGCAGCGTTTCAGGAATACGTTTCGGGGACCAGCCTGAAAGATCATTATACACGTTTGTTTTATGTTGCATCGAGGCAAGCATTTCCTCATGCCAGGGCCAGGAAGGATGCGCTCCAATAATGGTGAGGTCGGGAAAATCAGCCGCCAGCGCGTCGAGATAGATGGGACGTGTATGATCGAGCTTAATACCCATTCCACCAGGAGTGCCTGCGCCTAAACCGTTTGTACCTGTATGAAAGAGTGCTGGAACCTGTAATTCCTGAATTTTCTCCATCAATGGATAAAAAGTAGGGTCATTTGGGTAAAATGCCTGCACACCAGGGTGAAACTTCGCGCCTGCTAATCCCAGGTCTTTTACCGCGCGCTCAATCTCTTGAATTGCCACTTTGCCTTTGTGTGGATCGACGCTGGCAAAGCCGATGAACTGTTGCGGATAGCGTTTGACAATTTCCGCAACATAATCGTTGCCTAATGGTGGTAAACCTGTAGCTGTTTCAGCATCCCAGGCCAGTAGAACGCCGATCATATCGAGTTCTGCGTAATCAGCGGCGATCTGCTCGATGTCCTTTAATTTGACCTCTGTACGGAAAAAGCGTTCAGCCGCTTTTGCATATGGGCCAAGCGTAACCTGCATAAACTCCGTTGTAGGGAGGTGGACATGAAAGTCAATGGCACGTGGCATAGAATATTCCTCTCGTTCAATAGATACGTACATCGTCGTACATGCAATGCACTCTATTATAGTCTTGCCTCTGCCTGCTCTGTCTAATAAAAACTAATGAAAGGTATTATGAAGTGATGATAGACCTCGATTGACGGCTCACCATCAATCGAGGTCTATCGTCAC
>CAXUIS010000211.1:0-7645 GCA_964250915.1 uncultured Ktedonobacteraceae bacterium
TTCATACACCGCACGCCATTTTCTATAGCATTCTCATTCAACCGAAGGAACAAGAAGTCCGTAACCACCTTCTTCGAGTTTATACATCACGTTGACGGTGCCAGTCTCTTCATTGAAAAAGGGGAGAAAAGAGACACAATCATGCTCCATACGAGCAATCACTTCCTGATCGTTCATAGATTTTGTAGGCAGGCGACGAATTTCTTTGACCTGCGACCAGATTTCCTCATTCTGCTCCTCTTCAAGCATCAGAGGAATAGATAACACTTCGCCCTAGGGATTGGTATAGGTCCATTATAGCACGCACAAAAAATTGTGGAATGAATAAAAACGAAGTACCACTTTCTGGAAAAGAAGTATTGAACGAAAATGTCAGTTAAGTATAGATGAAAAAGGTTTTATCGAGCAATTGATATATGCAAGTATTCGTTTCATAAAGATGAACACTATTTAACTTTTATAGGTTACACATTCATACAATGTTCATACTTTAGTGTTAATCTAATAGCGTTGCTTATATGAGCATTTCAGCATAGATAACTGCGGAAGAAGGATGTGTGGTCTTATGACAGAATTACCAAATGATCAACATATTACATATCAATTACAACATCGCAAATGTGGTAAGGCATCTTGTAGCACGTGTCGCAACGGTCATGGACACGGCCCCTATTGGTATGCGTATTGGCGTGAAGGTGCTCGCCTTCGTTCAGGCTATGTGGGGAAAGTCAGCCCGAACGAAACTGACGACTTGTCTCAATCAAGTCTGCAGTCAGCAGTAGCAACTCCTCTTGTTCTATCTAAACACATTGGGGACGCGGTGCTCGTCTAGCGTAGAGCATACCCCATTTGCAGAGGATGTGATACTATATTCCTATTAATTACAGTGTCTGCGATTAAGGGGATAGGGAATGAAGTGTCCATTTTGTGGTGGAACTGAGTCGCGAGTCAAAGACTCGCGTGATATCGGTGATGCGGTGCATCGGCGACGTGAGTGTGAGCATTGTAAGGGTCGCTTTAGCACGTATGAGCGTGTTGAGAAGTTTCACCTCATGGTCATCAAACAGGACCAGAGACGTGAGCCATTTGATCGGCAAAAACTGTACGTTGGTATTCGTAAAGCTTGCGAGAAGCGTCCATTGCCCGCAGGCGAAATTGAGAATGCAGTCGAAGAGATCGAGCAGGAACTTTATCATTTCGGCAAGCAAGAGATACCAAGTAACGTCATTGGAGAGCTAGTGATGGAGCACTTGCGGCAGATGGATAAGATCGCCTACATCCGCTTCGCCAGTGTCTATCGCTCGTTTGGTGACGTTGAAACAATGTTTGAGGAGATACAAAGTCTGCTTAACCGTGATAAAACAGATTCGGGGTCACATTCATGATGACAGATGAAAGCATGACAGGGGCAAGCCCCACTAGTCATTAAGGTAAGGCATAAATGGGAACCAGGGCACCCGCAAGGGGATGCCCCTCCCATACGACGATAGCTCCTGAGAAGCAAGTTCATGTATGGGAGGGGCATCCCCGAAGCCGCATTCGGGGAATGATGAAGGCAGCGGATGCCCTTGCCTCACCAGAGACATCTTTTTTACCTTACGTTAACGCTTATAGGGCTTGCCCTGTCATAAATTCCAGATACCGTTTTTAATCCTCAGCACGGCCCTGCACTTTGCGTAAGCGGCGACTGAGCGTGGCAAGCAACTTGAGCGCGATATCGGGATGAGCCTTTATGACACCTCGAAACTCCCATATAGGAAGAAGCAGCGCGGTGACATCCTCTACAGCAGTAACGGTTGCTGAACGCGGCTGGTCATCCAACAGAGCCATTTCGCCGAGCGTCTCACCAGTTCCAACAGTATTAATCTCTTTTTCTGCTCCCTGCGCCCCACTTTTCTGAGTAATACTTACTTTTCCACTTTTCAAAATGTACAGGCCAGAACCACTATCACCTTGAGAAAATAATGTTGTGCCTGCGCTATAGGTGCGCTCCTGGCTACTTTTGGCGAGTGTTTGTAGCTCTTTCTTATCCAGCGAAGAGAAAAGTTCTACGTGGGCCAGAGTATCTTCGTTCACGGTACCACTCCTTTGACAACATACAAATAAGTCCAACGTATATTACTAGGACAGGTTATGCACATTCTATCACAACTATCAGGGAAAAACAGGGAGATTGCTACCTTTATTATTCCCCGAATGCGGCTCGGTTTGCCCTGTCCTCCTACACGGATAGAAACCTTTTGACTTTGTGGGCTATACCAACTACAATAAAACAAAGACAACAAAGAGAAATTACACTCATCCCTTAGTAAGGGCAAGGATAGAGCGATGTCAACACCTGACACAGAGAAGCAAGAGAAAGATAGACAACAGGCAGAGAAACGCCTGCAAGCAGGGCTTGAAGCATATAACGATGGGAATTTAGAGAAGGCAAGCGAGGCATTCGGGGATGCTGAAATTCGTTTTCGCTTAACAGGAGATATGAAGCGCGCAGGCGATAGTCGTGCCTTACTTGCCGATGTGCAACGTCAGAACAATATGCCTGAGCAAGCAATCAGTAGTTACCAGCGTGCGATCAAGCTCTATAAAGATGCGAACAAGCCACTAAACGAGGCACAGAGTACGCTAGAAATGGGGCATGTAGAGCGACAACTTGCCCATCTTGATAGGGCGCAAGATGCTTACCAAATGGCACAAAACCTGTATCGATCACAGCAAAATATGCAAGGATTAGGCAACTCAGCACTCGCCTTAGGCCATGTATCGCTGCAACGCGGCAATACTGACTACGCGACAGATTTTTATCAAGAGGCGATGCGAGATTTTCACGAGGCAGGTGATAGCATTCATGAAGCGGATGCCAGCCGTAGCCTTGCAGATGTACAACGTGTGGCAAGACGCTTTACAGAAGCTGAGGAAGGCTATACTCGCGCATTACATGTGTATCAAACAACACATGATACGTTTGGAGCAATTGACGCACAACTAGGATTGGCCCGCATCTATCTCGATCAAGAACAGCTTGACAAAGCCTCTAAGATTTTATCGGAAGCATTCAGCACGTCACAAGGGCTTGAATACGAATTGGGGCAGGCAGACGCGAATCTTGGATTAGCGGAGGTAAGCTTTCTACAGGGCAGTGTCGATCAAGCATTAATCGGGGCACAGGCGGCGGGACAACTCTATAGCGATCAACGCAATGCGCTGGGTACCGCCCATGCGAATCGCCTTTTAGGTGAGATTAACCTGCGTCGTGGGCAACTGTCCTATGCAAACTCTATTATGGACCGCGCGCTTCGTACATACAAAGCCGTGGCATATCGCGTGGGACAAGCCGAGGCAACAGTTGGGTTAGGCGAGTTGCAACGACGACGCGGCTTCCTGGAACGAGCGCGTCAAACACTTGAAGAAGGTCGCACACAAGCACATGTATTGCAGGACGCACGCCTTGAGAGCAGAGCATTGCTCGCAATGGGCGACATATTGCACCAACAGGGACAGATTTTACAGGCGAAGAGTGCTTATGAGGATGCAGAGTTGCGTGTGAATGCATTAGGTGAATTTGCCAGCGCAACAGTGATCGCGGAAGCCGAAGTTCGTCTCGCTCGTGTCGCCATTTACACTGGAGATTTGAAAGAGGCCGCGGCACATCTGGCAAAAGTGGCAGAAGCGATGAAAGCAAATCCACTTGCAACACAAGTCGCACCAATGGCATCTGTGATACGTGGTCAATTGTTTTTGACGCAAGGTGATCTTACGCAAGCAGAGGCGCGTTTTAGCGAGGCACACGATCAGGCTGAAGCCCAGCAAGAGCCATTACAGTCGGCAGAAGCACTGCTTGGTCTGGCTCAGACGCGACTGACACGCGAAGAACTTGAGGCCGCGCTGAACAGCTTTTTAGCGGCTGGTCGTCAATTTCAGCAAGTGGAAAGCGTTGACGGTGATGGTTCCTCCGCCCTCGGTATTGCACAGGTCTATCTTGGACAACAGCAGTGGGATGAGACGCTAGAAAATTGTGAAGCAGCCCTTGTGCGTTTCAACCAATCAGGCGACCAATTGGGGCAAGCCGATACATTCCTGACACGGGGACTAGCACAACGTGATAAAGTGGAACTAGACAAAGCCTTAGAGGACTTTGAGCAAGCGTTGAAACTCTATCACCAGCAACGCAGACCGCTAGGAGTTGCTGACACACGTTCCGCACGAGGTGGTGTTTACATGGTGCGTGGCGAGTTCGAGCGAGCACGCGATGAGCAAACAAAGGCGATCACGCAGGTCGAACGCGTGATGCAAAGCCTGAGTACTCCTCAGCAATGGAGTATGTTCTTGCGTCAGTACGCGGAATTGTATGCACAAACAGCTATCACCGATGTACGTCGTGATCAGGATGAACAGGCACGCGCTTTACTACAGAATTACGCACGTATCGCTGGTGGAGCGGAACTCACTCGTCATCTGCAAGCATACGAGGATGCAATGCCTACTAGCGGCGAGGATATTACGGAGGAAGAACTGATTTCCAACCAAAACCTTGTGAAAAGGTTAAGGCAAATCCGTAAAGGGTTGTAATATACATAATGATAATGAGAGAATAAAGAGCCACATGTAGGAACCGATGTATCGCGTCCTTTGGCAATCAAATGTAGTAGTTGTCAAAGGACATGTGTTAGGGGCAAGGGCACCCGCAAGGGGATGCCCCTCCCATACACGGAGCAGCGTGAGAAACGGCGTCATATGGGAGGGGCATCCCCTTGCGGGTGCCCTGATTCAAGTGACAAATCAGTTTTGACAAACTAGTAGGGACCGATGTATCGTGTCCTTTGAGCAACCAATCGTTAGCCAGGACGCTATACATCGGTCCCTACACAATGAGGAGCTTATCAAGTATGAGTATACATTTCTTACGTGGCGATGCACAGGCACCGCGAGGCCATGCGATCTTTGTTGCACGAAGTACAAGCAATCCAAGGACTGTTTACTGCACCTATTGTATTGTGCCACCGATTCCTATGTCGTTAGCCAAATACCTTCCTCCTATGTTCGCGGCACAGATTTCGCCCGAAGACCTGGGAGAGGCTGGAAGCTCAATGAAAGGTATGCCAATTCCTCCTATGCTAGAGGAAGGCAAGACGATGGAACAACTCGAATTGCTAGCGGAGCGGCGCGGTGATGACCTATGCGATATCGGGACGGTAAGCGGACAAGATCAAGGCATACGTTTACAGATGGCGGCGATGAGTTGTGAGGAATATGGACAACTCTATGAAAAATATGTTTCTTCATTTGGGGAACTTTCCTCTTCATCCTCTTCATTTGAAATCTCTGGCTCAGATGTGGAGAGACCATTAGACGATGTAGACGCGGACGAAATTCTCTTGCAATCAATGTCGGATCGTCAGAGGCTAGCCGAACTAGGGAAGCTTGTTGGTATGGCTCGTTATGCCTTAGATGGACACGATAGCGCAGAACTTCGAGAGTCGCAACGTCGTATGCAGCGTATCGCAGACTTACTCGCCGAAAAATATCGTGGTTCACAACTTGTAGCAGCCGCCATAGACCCTAATCCACAAGGTGCACAGTTGGCAGGGCTGTACTTAAGTCGTGCGTATAAATTACTTGACGAAGAGTACGCAGAAATTCCAAACATTGAACGAGCAATAAAAGAACTACAGGAATAATATTTTATTAGAGGAGTTATTGTATGGCATCCATAGAGATGAAAGCCGATCTATCGTCACTCGTGGGCGCACTCGTATCGGGCGATAGTAACGCGATTGTTGCCGCAGCACGCGACTTGCTAGCACATGGCGAGTCCGCCGACGTGCTTATTGGACGTATTGGACTGATTGCTGCACATGGCGATCCTTCAGGACAAACGCTACTCATGCTCAATGCGGCAGCGATGCTCTGTCGCTACCTTCACACCATTCCTCAACCCTTAGAGGGGGCGGAGCAGGGAAGTGAGCGTGCACTACCATTATTCGCAGAGGCGATGCTCGCAGCCGCACCAGCAGTACGTGCAGGACAAAAGGCTCAAGACACCTATCCAGAACCTTTCTTTCCTAGTGGTTTAGGTGAAAAGGGCAGCGTCAACGAGGCAATGCAGCAAGCCGTACATAGTAACGATATAGAGCGTGTCGAGCGTTTACTCCTGGGCTTATATGGCACGGGAGCGGATTACCGCACGTTAGAAGTACGGGCCTACGATAGTATCGCTACCACATTTCAGGATGGTGGACGCCCACTGATGTTTGCGGTACGTGGCTTTCAGTTGCTTGGCACGGTTGAATGGGGAGATCGCGTGCCCAACATTATTCACTGGCTCGCTCCTCACCTACCATTGCGGCCCGACTCCGTTGTTCCTAGCTGGGTAAAGACAGTGAGCGATTTCGCAGCTGACCCCGCGCATGATATGTCGAGTATTCGCACACGCATTTCTGCCCCTAAGAACCAGAATGCGTTGCCACTTCATCAATTATTGCTAAGCGATGCGGACACGACACAAGTGTGTCAGGCGGTATATGATACGGTTATCAAGGGCGAGGCATCGTCTCGCGCCGTGAGTTCGGTTATTGCTCTGGCAGCAACGGAGGTGATGAACCTTGTTGGCGATGGAGATCGTGCATTGTTCATACGTGTCGCGCAAGGGCTACTCTTCGCGTCAGCGATACGTCTAGCCTTTCAACAAGTGCAAGATGTTGAAGTATTGCCTCTTCTGTTTACCTCAGCAGCTTTTGTCAATGCCTTACGCAAAGAAATCGCGGCACAAAACCATACAGCAAGCCCGATTCAGGCTTCATCATCGGCTGTATTAGGTGGTGGGTTGATCGCACCAGCACAATTGGACACCCTCAAAGCACAACTTGAAGGGCGTGATGCCTCAGGTGCCCTTGCAACCGCACGACGCTATATGAAGTTGAACTACGATGCTCACGCCCTGTTCGGCGTTATCGGACTCGTAGCCGCACAGACCAACGCCAGCCTCGATCAAGGCTACACGCTGCAAATCGTGCAGGCTGCCAGCGAAGAATTTCTCGCGTGGCCTCATACATTGGGAGACACAAGTATCGACATCTATCTGCAAGTTGCCATTCGAGCCGCCGCATTCGGAGAGCGCGACACTGTGGTATCAAATTTATTATAAGAACTACGTCGGGGAATTGTTCATGCGATTTGACACATGCTTGCAGACACCTTAATTGTAGGGGCTTTAATTATGCTGTTTAACAAATTGGTAAGGATACTGTAGGGACATTATGCTCTTTGACAATTTAATGCGGATACGTCGATTGTAGGGACCAATGTATCACGTCCTCTTGGCGTCTTGATTGCCGACGAGGACGTGATAAATCGGTCTCTACAGATATCCGTACTAATTTGTTAAACAGCATTATCACATCCTCGTCGGCGGTCGATTGCCCAAAAGGACGTGATAAATTGGTCCCTACAACCAACGTATCCGCAGTATTTAATCAAAAGACATCATCACGCCCTCGTCGCCATTGACAATAGGGACGAGGGCATAATGAATTATGGCCCCTAGTCCGTCAATCGTCATGTGGCAGAGGCAAGGGCACCCGCAAGGGGATGCCTCTCCCATATGACGGAACTTCCCAAGTGCGTTCGTCTATGGGAGGGGCATCCC
>CAXUIS010000211.1:7655-9592 GCA_964250915.1 uncultured Ktedonobacteraceae bacterium
GGCTCGCCCCTTTCGCGGAAACACCCCTGTCGCTTTCGATCTGGGGCGGGCCACCCCTTGGCGGGTGCCCTGATTTCGTGACACGTGTGCTTTAACAGTCTACTACAGCGATTCCCTGACAGCATTCTTATGAATATAGAAGGAGGAACAACCATATGTTCCCCACAAAAAAATATGTAAAGCTATGTTTAACTCTACTTTGTCTCAGTTCTTTTCTGCTCACGGCATGTAACGTATTTGGTGGGTCTGATACGAAACCTCTGGTCAAGGCACCAGCAAGCAAACAGACGTACACAATGCCAGAGGTTGGCATCGCGGATATTGATACGCTTGACCCTGCTTTGGCACATGATCCTGCCTCCATCAATATCGTTCAGATGCTGTTTACGGGACTCGTTCAACTCGATGATAAGCTACAAATACATCCGCAACTTGCAAGTTCATGGACGTTAGGCCCTGACAATGTAACGTGGACCTTTCATCTTAAGAAAAATCTTCATTTTAGCGATGGAACGCCGCTTACATCAAGAGATGTCGCATATAGCATAGATCGTGCCCTACAGCCAGCAACACAATCAACAGTTGCACCGCTCTATCTAGGTTTGATTAAAGATTCTGATGCATTATTAGCTGGAAGAACGACAACGCTAATTGACGATTCGTTACAGACGCCCGATGACTCAACACTTGTCATTGTCACCAAGAAAAAAAGTGCCTATTTTTTGAATATGTTAACCTATACCTGCTCTTATGTTGTTGAGAAAAGTTTCATCACAAAATATGCAGCGAAATTTACCGATCATCTCGCGGAAGGTGGCGGTACAGGACCATTTAGCTTAGTACAAGATATTCATGGACAGGAAATCGACTTCGCGCCCAATAAAAATTACTATGACGCTAAGCCACAGTTACAACACGTTCGTGTCGCTTTTTATCATCAAGCCAGCGATGCGTACCAAGCGTATCAGCATGGCACAATTGATACGACAGGTGTGCCACAAGCGACATTTGCAAGCGATAAAAAGCGCAAAGACTTCTTTCAAATACCACAGTTGTGGATCAACTACTACACCATGAACTACCTCACCAAGCCATTTGACAATGTTCATATTCGACAAGCATTCGCGTTAGCTATCGACAAGACAGCTATCGCGAATTCGGTTTGGAAGGGTACAGTTCTACCTACCAACCATATCGTGCCACAGGGTATGCCGGGCTATAGCAATACCTTGACTGGACCAGATGGCACACAGTCTCTCACTGGCAATGCGAAACAAGCACAGACATTGTTCAAACAGGGTTTGCAAGAAGAGCAGTGGTCGAGCACAGCACAAGTTCCGCCTATTACGTTGACCTATGCTACAGGTGTCGCAAACACGGCGCAAGAGGTGACGACGATGATTGGGATGTGGCAAAAGGTGTTGGGTATCACAGTGACGGCGGCCCCGGTAGACTACAACACGTTGTTAGATAAGGTGACGGCTGCAACAAACAATGCGACCGGCCTACAATTCTGGGGTTTAGCATGGGTGGCCGAATATCCAGACCCGCAGGATTGGCTTACACTGCAATTTGATAACGGTGTCCCCAATAATAATATGAATTATGGGCAAAATACGAGTACAACGGCAGCACAACAACAAGCCGCACAGAAGCAGTTAGAAGAGGCCGATGCCAATACACAACAAGATGCCCGTTTACATACCTATCAGCAGGCAGAGCAGCAAATCGTGAACGACGTGGGCTGGTTGCCGATGGAGCAGGTAACAAATACCTTTTTGCGTTCTCCTCTTATCGTTGGCATGGTTGACAACGGGCAAGGAATCATACCACCCGATGATTGGGCAACAATTTACAGAGTCGAGTAAGGATATTATTCCTCTCGGTAGGGGCAGCAATTCATTGCGCCCATACGCATCAAGTTAAGGGTTATGTCA
>CAXUIS010000212.1:0-342 GCA_964250915.1 uncultured Ktedonobacteraceae bacterium
CTTTCACACCGATAATGATATGGTCAAGTCCTGTTAGCATCGGTCCCTCTTTCAATACATTTTATTTTTGTCTTGGTCTATTATACACAATGGACGCCCACAAGGGGCGTCCCTACTATACATTTTATTTTTGTCTTGGTCTATTATATACAATGGACGCCCACAGGGGACGTCCCTACTATACACGACGTGCGTAATATGCAACAGAATAAACCAATGGACGCCCACAAGGGCGTCCATTGGTTTATTCGCTAATACTGTTTACCCGCGTGTACGAGCCAGTTCACGTTCACCAATGGTTTTTGGACCATCGACACGCCTGCCGCGACCAAAGCTGAGTTC
>CAXUIS010000212.1:352-9538 GCA_964250915.1 uncultured Ktedonobacteraceae bacterium
GCGCTGCTCCCAGCATTCAACAGTTTATATAAACAAAAAATCTCGTTGGGGGCCCCCCCCCCCGTGGGGGCGCCCGATACCATCACTATTTTTTTGTGTAATACTTACCCGCGTGTACGAGCGAGTTCACGGTCGCCGATGGTCTTTGGACCATCAACACGTCTACGACGACCAAAGCTGAGTTCACCCTTTTCCCACATGACCAGTAACATACTAGCGTTGAAGATGGAAGAGTAAGTTCCGCTTATGATACCGATGAGCAGTGCTAATGTGAAGTTATGCACGCTACCTGTACCACCAAAAAGTGTTAAAGCACTCAGAGTGAAGATAACTGTCAGTGATGTATTGAGTGAACGTGCCAATGTTTGTACAAGGCTTGCGTTTACCACTTCATCGAAGCTTTCAGAGGTACGGCGTTGCATGTTTTCTCGGATACGGTCAAACACCACAATTGTGTCGTGGACCGAGAAACCGACGACCGTGAGCAATGCCGTGATAAACAGCGTATCTACCTGGATGTGGAATGCCCAACCCAGGATAGAGAAGATGCCGACAACCACCAACACGTCATGCAGCAAGGCGATAATCGCGCATGCACCATAACGCCATGGTTTGGACACCTTACGGAATGCGAACGAGATGTAGAGCAGAATGAGTACCGATGCTGCGAGAACTGCGAAGATAGAGTTACGAATGGTATCACTCGCAACCGATGGACTCACTTCGTAGTTTCCATTTAACGCGACATACGCACCAGTACTGTTTAGTAGTGCTGCATACACCTTTGGCAGATCATTCTCACTAATAGTTGACGTTGTTGCGATGCTCACCACCTGTGTCGAACGACCCTGCTGTACATCGACAACCTTCACCGGTGTACCGGTAGAAGCAGGAGTACCTGCAACTGTGGGTGTTGCCTTTATCGTTGGTGAAGGTGTTCCGGTGTTTGTTGTTGCAACAGGTGTTGCGCTTGTTGCGGTCGTGGCACCTGTATTTGGCAACTTGGCAAGGGCTGTCTGTATGTCACTCAGTTGAGGAGCATTAGTAAACGCAGTTAGCGTTACTTGTGTTAAGAGCTTTCCATCAGAACCTGGAATGTCAACGTATGTAGCTTTAACAGCACTACCATATTTATTTTGTATAGCTGTGGTGATTGCACTTTGTACAGTTCCATCAACTTGTGTGTTAAGCCGTACCCAGACAATTTTGTTGCCAGCTTGAGTTGCATTTGTACCTGCGTCACCAAGCGTCACCTGAAGATCGGTGAGCTTGAGTGGCTTGAGTGCCGTTTGTACCTGCTCAATCGTGAGCACCTTCTGTGGACGTAGATCAACAGTGGCACCACTACGGAAGTCGATACCAACATTGAGGCCCGTCGTGAGAAGCGAGATCAGCCCCGGTACGATAATCAAAAGCGAAATGCCAATAAAAATCCACCGATATTTTACGAGATTAAACACAACATACTCCTCTACACAGTGCTATTCCGCCGTGCCAACGATGCGGTGGCAGTAGCAATGGAGCCAACAGGAAGCCCGAACAACGCGGGGTGATTGACAACGCCTGTCGGAACGAGCAGGTTCAACAATGTGCGCGTGACAACAACTGCTGTAAACATACTCACGACCACACCTAAGAATAGCGTTGAGGCGAAGCCAACGATGATGCTCGCGCTAAAGTTGCTGCCGAAGTAGAACAAGACCGCGCATGTAATCAGGGTTGAAATGTTTGAGTCGCGGATAGAGGGCCAAGCACGTCTCCATCCAATGTCGATTGCTGAGGAGAGCAATCTACCAGCCCGTAATTCTTCTTTGATACGCTCAAAGATCAGGATGTTTGCGTCTACCGCCATACCGATTGAAAGCACGAAGCCAGCGATACCAGCAAGTGTTAGCGTAACACCTAGAACTTTGAAGATGGCAAGCGTGAACAATGCATACAATACAAGTGCTACGTCTGCCAGCAATCCCGGTAAGCGATAGTACAGCAGCATGAACAGGACCACGATACTCAATCCAATCGTGGCAGCGAGAATGCTGCGATTGATAGCATCTTGCCCAAGTGTGGGTGAGACTGTTTCAAAACTTGCAATTGTCAAAGGTACAGGAAGTGCACCATACTTGAGGACGTTGACAAGTTGTGTGGCTTGATCGAGCGAGAAGTTACCCGTGATCTGACCCGTGCCGGGAAGTTGTGATTGAAGGACTGGCGAAGAAACTACTTGTCTATCCAGGGTGATGGTAAAGTAGTCTCCGATGTGGGCTTTCGTAAAATCGCCTAAACGTCCGAAGGCTGCACCTTGCATACCAAAGTTGATGACGTAGCCCGTGCCGCCAGTTTGTGTCTGACCGACGCTAAGTTGGTTAGGGTCCAAGTCTTTACCTGTAAAGAGCGGTTTGGTTCCACCGTTGCTCGACGCATATTGTGTGGGGTCAAATGCTGTACCTGGTGGCACACTTGTAGTGCCAGTATCCCAGAACTCCAACACGCCACTTTTCAACAGAGTCGAGATTTGTTGTTGTTGATTGCCACCGTTCAAGCCGGGCAACTCAACCGCAATACTGTATTTGCCAGCCGTTTGCTGTGTACGAATACTTGGTTCGTTAACGCCTAGACCACCATTGACGCGGTTCTCGATCTGTGTGCGTGTATTCTCAATCTGGTCCGAGGTTGGATTTTGTCCATTCGATGGCACCAGGAGGACGCGTACGCCACCTTGCAGGTCGAGTCCTTGTTTAAAGACAAATGGATTGGGAATACCGTGAAACGCCTGATTTGTCTTTGCATTCGGGTTGGGCCAGAAGATGACATATGCTGCGCCCACCGCCAACAAGATAATGAAGAAGAGGAGTGTGAGTGTTCCTCGCCGCATAACTATTATTTCCTCTCACCATGACTAACTAACTTACAATGCTTAGATATGGACTGTTTTTCTGCGTCCTTGTACATAATCAATGGTTGAACAGGACGCGATACATCGGTCCCTACATATTGGATTGCCCGTCTTCTTCTTTGGGCGCACAATAAAGAACGTTTCATTCGAGAAACGTGGCAGTATGCCATAATTATCGAGTGCAGTATAGCATAGTTGACTTCCATTGCATATACACGATGCTGAACCCGACTATTTTCTCATTCCCGCTTTTTGGTGGAATATTATGAAGCGTGAAGTGGAATACAACCTTCGTTGTTGTGTTGCGTAGCTATATTAAGAATGATTAGATGCGGTAGGGGCAGCAATTCATTGCGCCTAACGAACGATGGGGTGGAGGGGCAACGTATCGGCAATGATTTATTTCTCCGACGTTTTCCCCTCCCCACCCATCATTGGGCGCAATGAATTGCTGCCCCTACCGATACCAATGTTACCCGCTTAGGATGTCAATATTCATCACACGATGTTTTCCCCATTGTATATGATAGAGCAAGATACGTCGTCATATACAGAGAAACAATTTTATACACGTTTTAAGATAGAAATGGACAAGAGAAAAGAAGGAGCCTTGGTTAGTTATGGAAGAAACAATGCAAGGATCGGAGTACGCAACAACGCCCACACTCGATCCTACGCGCAAAGTTGTCATGGATGTGCGCAACATTACGAAGAGTTTACCGCTTGGTCGTGAGCGTATTGATATCCTTAAAGGCATCAGTTTTCAAATTTTGAGTGGAGAATTTGTCTCTATTGTGGGGCCGTCGGGTTCTGGTAAGAGTACGCTCCTTGGTATTATCGCGGGGCTTGATAATCCTACTGATGGACAAGTGTTGATCGACGGTGTAGACATTACGCGCATGGGTGAGGGACGTTTGGCGTCGGTTCGCAACAATAAGATTGGTATGGTCTTTCAAGCGTATAACCTGATTCCAACCCTGACGGCACAAGAAAACGTCGAGGTGCCTCTGTATGTTGGTAAGCACAAAGGGCTACCATCGACACGGGCGAAAGAGTTGTTAACACTCGTGGGACTCTCACATCGTCTGTCGCACCGTCCGAGTCAGCTTTCGGGTGGTGAGCAGCAGCGCGTGGCAATCGCACGCTCACTGGCAACTGACCCCGCATTCGTTATCGCCGACGAGCCAACCGGAAACCTGGATGCGAAGAATGGCGAAAATGTACTGAAACTGATCGCCGATCTGCGGGACCGCACAGGAAAAACATTTATCATTGCGACACATGACCCAGAAGTTGCGCGCCATGCTGATCGAGCCATTCGTATTGTCGATGGTTTGATCGCTTCCATCGACAACACGGGTGGGAGAATTACACAGTAATGAAAGCCTCGATGTACTTCAATTACACTACACGCTCGCTCTTCCGAGGTGGACAACGTACGCTTTTGGCGATATTTTGTGTCGCCGTAGGTGTGATGGCGATTGTCGCGTTGCAGTTGGTGGGTCTCATGATTAATGGAGCCTTTAATAGTAATGTACGCGATGCCAACGGCGGCGATATAGCGGTCACATCGACCAATCAGCCCTTCACACAGGACGATCTATCTTACTTCAACACGCTGAAGTCGAACAGCAAGATTACGGGCTACACGCCCATTGTTAACGCGACAGGTCGCGTCACGCTCAATAGCTCGACTCGACAAAGTTTCACATTGCGAGCGATTGATCCTGCGACCTATCCAGTGGTGACGCCACCAACGTTTACCACTCCTGGCGACGGTAAAATCTCTAGTCTGCTCAAAAACGATTCGGTGATTGTCACGGTTCCTTTTGCCAACCAGTATCATAAAAAAGTTGGCGATATTATTGATATTCATGCATCATCACAGCAGCAAAATGGACGCACTATTCATGCCAAGATAGTCGGTATCGTCTCCGAAACGGGCGTGCTGACGCAGGCTGGTAGTGTCGTTCTGGTCTCAATCAATGATTATAAAGCTGCGGCTCCCAAAGAGGCAGTTACCTATGATACGGTGGATATCTCGACTGCGACACCTGCACAGGCAGATGCTGTAGCGAAGGACATTCAGGGCAAGTTCCCTATCTCAACCGCGCAGACGGCAGCGAGTGCGTTGAAGCAGCAGCAGGACTCGGTTGACAATATCAGAAACTTCCTGGAGATTTCTGGTCTGCTCGCACTTCTCATCGGTGGTATCGGTATCGTCAACACGATGCAGGTCTTGCTGTCGCGCCGCAAGACCGAGATTGCGATGCTCAAGACGACGGGCTATCGTCGCTTTGATCTTTACCTGTTGTTTGGTCTCGAAGCTGGCTTGCTTGGCCTGATTGGTGGTGTAATTGGCTCTGCTGCCGCAACGGGCGTGAGCTATCTTGTGCGCAACCTTGTGCAGCAGACATTTGGCTTGAACATTCCCTTCGCACTCGACCCGCTTACAATCGGTGGTGGTGTGCTGATCGGGCTAGTAACGGCGTTAATTTTTGGTCTCTTGCCAATTGTGCAAGCGGCAAACATCCGCCCATTGAATGTCATCCGTGACATGCCAGAGGGAGCGGGTGCGGGTAGTGTACTTCTCACTATTGGACTACTGATCGTGCTATCGGTGCTCTTCTGTGGTCTCGCAATCGTCATTCTGAACAATAATGTCTTCCTGGGTCTGGTTTCGGTATACGGTACATTTCTTTTCCTGGGCTTGTTGAGCCTTTTCCTTGTGCTGATAATCTTCCTGGTAAGTAAGTTACCTGTACCTGAACGCTTCAACATCTGGCTACTCGGCCTTGTGGTGATTGGTCTTGCGATTGCAGCCTTGACCTATAAGTTCTCGTTAACTCTTAGTATCCTGTTGCTTGTGGTGTCGCTACTTGGACTGATTATCATGTTCTTGCCGCGTCCCGCGAAGGCAACAACGAAGATGGCCTTCCGTAACCTTGGACGCACACGCGCACGTACCGCTACCACCATGCTTGCGCTCTTCGTGGGCGTCTTCACAATTGGCTTGATTCTGGTATTGGGACAAGACCTGCGTGAGAAAATCAACGGTGTGCTTGCCAGTGCGCTCAATTTCAACGTGATCTCGATTACATCAGGCAACGATACTGCCGCGTTACATAACAAGCTGCATACACTTCCTGGCCTGTCTGTATCGCAGCAAAGAAATCTTGCGACATTGGCACCTGTTTCGGTCAATGGAAAACCAATTCTGACGCTTCTACCAAAAGATGACTCCAAGGCATCGACAACCAATCTGGGACGTGGTGGCACACTCTACTTTTTGAGTGGTATCGAGGGCTACGACGTTGGTAACAATCAGTTGCCCAGTACGCAAAACCTGACGATTAAGAATGGGCGTAATCTGACTCCGGCTGATGCAGGCACAAACAATATCCTGGTAAACTACCAGTTGTTGGCGGACGAGCCTCTGCGTTTGAAGATAGGCGATACGATCACATTTGCCAGCCTTGACCGTCGGACGGAGAAGACGTTGACCATTGTGGGTTCATATCAGCAATTATCATTGGGGTCGAACCTGTATCCTATCCTGGGGTCGTCTAATACAGTGAATGCCCTTAGTCCTGCTGGACTCAATCAGGCAGTATTCTACATGAAGATCGACCCTGCACAGGTAGGCAAGGCTGTCGATGAGATTGGTAATACGGTGCCGAATGCGTTTGTGGTCAACCTTGCGAATATCGGCAATATTGTCAACCAGTTCTTGAATGATATTCTGCTGACCTTGACTACCATAGCCTCGCTCTCGCTATTGGCCGGTATCATTATCATCGCAAATGCGGTCGCGCTTGCGATGCTGGAACGCCGACGCGAACTTGGCATTCTGAAATCAGTGGGCTACACCAGTGGAACCATTTTGAGCGAAGTTCTCATCGAGAATGGTCTTGTTGGTGGCATTGGTGCACTACTTGCGGTGCTGCTGGTAACAGTGGTTACAAGCCTACTTGGGACGTTCCTCTTTAAATCGGAGTTCGGCGTCAACAGTGGTATCGCGCTTGCGCTTATCGCTGGTTCAGCAGCACTAGCCATGTTGACCGCCGCACTTGTCGCATGGGGTTCCGTGCGCGTACGCCCATTAGAGGTGCTGCGCTACGAATAGTGTATGGATGCAGATTGAATACGAAGGATATGCGGGCAGACCTCGGTCTGCCCGCATATCCTTCGTATTCAATCTGCATTTTTTGTGTTCATGCTTGTCTACTCAGGTATATGTTTGTTCGTGTTACAGATAAGGAACTACGATAGTACGTAGTGGAGGAAAAACATATCATGCAAACACGACAACTTGGCAAGACAGATATACATATTACACCAATTGGCTTTGGAGCATGGGCCGTTGGTGGAGGTGATTGGAGTTTTGGTTGGGGTAGCCAGGAAGATAAGGACTCAATTGCTGCAATTCAGCATTCGCTTGCTATGGGCGTAAATTGGATTGATACGGCCGCCGTCTATGGTTTGGGTCACTCCGAGGAGATGGTGGGAGAGGCGATCAAGGGGCGCGAACGACCCTATATCTTTACAAAATGCTCTCTTGTCTGGGACGAGAATCGTAAGCAGGGCAATAGCCTCAAGGCGGACTCACTACAGCGCGAGTGCGAAGCGAGCTTGAAACGTCTTGGTGTTGACTATATCGACCTGTATCAAATTCACTGGCCCAATCCTGATCCTGATATCGAAGAGGGCTGGGGCAAACTGGCGGACTTGAAGAAACAGGGCAAGGTTCGTGCTATTGGCGTTTCAAATTTCAATGTAGAGCAGATGAAACGTGCCCAGAAAATTGCCCCCATCGACTCACTACAACCGCCATATTCGTTGCTCCATTCCAATGTGCAGGACGAGATTTTGCCATTCTGTGAGCAGGAAAATATCGGCGTGATTGTCTATTCACCAATGGCGTCAGGATTGTTGACCGGCACAATGAGTAAGAAACGTGTGAACAATATGCCTGACAACGATTGGCGCAAAAAGGCAGAGGACTTTCAGGAGCCACGTCTTTCAAGAAATCTGAAATTCGCGCAACTTTTGAGCGATATCGGCTTTCCACATAATGTCAGTGCTGGCGTAGTTGCCATTGCCTGGACTCTACACAATTCAGCTGTTACGGGTGCTATCGTCGGTGGTCGTAGTCAGGCTCAAGTCGATGGTGTGATTCCAGCCGCCGAGTTCCACCTTAGCTCAAGCGAACTTGCTGAAATCGAGAAATTTCTGCACGATAATCCGTAAACTGCTTGATGGGTGGCATGACAGGGGCAAGCCCTGTCATGCTCCTCCATTAGATAATCACCTCCTTCCTTCGTCCTTATATATAGGAAACCTTGACAAAGATGTATCATCATGGTACATCTTCTATAGCAGATAGCTATATTCAAAGAACGTATGCAATAGAGACGAGAGAGGGAATACTACTACATGACGACGTTTCCTGAACAAAATATGTCCCCTTTTTCTATGGAACAACAGGTGGTGCCACAACAGAGTATGCCATCTCTTGCTGATATGGCACAATATGCTGTGGTGACACGCGACTTGATGCAGGTCTTTGGACAAAAGGTTGCCGTGAGTCATCTGAATCTCGCGGTACGGGCAGGAGAGTTCTTTGGCTTCTTGGGACCGAATGGAGCGGGTAAGTCTACCACAATAAAAATGATGGTTGGTTTGTTGCGTCCCACGTCCGGTACTGTGCATGTTGGTGGCGTCGATGTGTGGCATGACTCGTTGCGTGCACGTACTCTAATGGGCGTGTTGCCTGAATACCTCAATCTATATGAGCGACTCAGTGGACGCGAATTTATTACGTTTGCGGGACATATGTACGGTGTGCCGGAGCGAGAGATACGTAACCGCACCGAAGAACTGCTCAACGTGCTGGGACTCGCTGGCGATGCGGACAAGCTTGTTGTCGATTATTCTGTTGGTATGCGCAAGAAAACAGCATTGGCGGCCGCCATTATTCATCGTCCACAGGTGCTGTTTCTTGATGAGCCATTTGAGGGCGTGGACCCTGTGAGTTCGCGTGTTGTGCGCAATATCCTGCAAGACTTGACGCATCACGGGACAACAATCTTTTTCTCTTCGCATATCATGGAGGTGGTCGAGCGTCTGTGTACACGCGTCGGCATCATCAATTCAGGTGTGCTGGTCGCCGAAGGAACACTGCAAGAACTGCGAGACCGTGCGAGTGGTAACAATAAAGATGCGACGCTGGAAGATATCTTCCTCAACGTCATTGGTGTACAAAACGAGAACCACAATTTAAGCTGGCTTGA
>CAXUIS010000213.1:0-9369 GCA_964250915.1 uncultured Ktedonobacteraceae bacterium
TATACTATTGTCAAGAGGAAAACGACAGGCATACTACTATTCTATCTACCGTTCTACCTATCTCACCTTGTCCGAAAGAGAGAGTTATGATGTCACAACAACGCAGAACTACTTACCTCACATCAATTAGTGCATTATTGCTGTCTCTGCTTGTCGGTGTGTTCCTATTTGGAAGAAAGCGTCGCGCAAAATCAACTTCCTCAGAGAAGGTCGTAACACACTCAGTTGAAACTTCGCCCGAAGATACGCTTGCATATTGGACGGTGGACAAATTGCGCGATGCCAAACCTGCTCCAATGCCAGTCATCAATGAGCAGCATCAGGAGAAAAGTCCTCCACATGCCTCTCGTTCAGATAAAGATCAATGAAAGAGAGAGACATGATGGCACGACTGTACCAATTTGTTCTTCATCCTCTAACGGGCAAAGTCTTTGTTTCCTTACTTGCCAGTGCATATGTGTTCTATCTAGTAATATACACAGGTATTCTACCTACATCGCTATTTCCTTTTTCAAATGAAATTAGCAAGCATCCTATACAAACGACTTCTAGTGATGTCTTCAGCTATTGGACGCCAACAAATATGCACAATGCGACTGATGCTGATGTCTTGCCTAGTTCTACACTTAATTTGGCACCGAGTAGCGCAGATGTCAGCATAGTTAAGACTGCCAAACAGCAAGGAACACTTCCACAGGATAAGAGCGTTAAGTATCCTCTCTCAACCGTCGGAAAAGTCTTTTTTACGACTGGCATGGGTCAAAACTCTATGTGTTCTGGTACCGCCGTTGCGAGTCGCAATCGTAGTGTCGTTGATACAGCAGGTCATTGCCTCTATATGTTCGGAGGCTGGTCGCGGAACGTCCTCTTTTGTCCTTTGTACGACAGTGGCAACTCGCCTTATGATTGCTGGGCGGCGCGTGACTTAGAGGTTCCCTCCGATTGGATTAACGCCAAGCTAAACGACTATCATCATGACTTTGGCATAGCGATTGTTGCTCCTAATAGTCAGGGTAATTTAACTGATCTTGTTGGTGGTATCGGTTGGGCGTACAATCAGCCCGTTAATCAACCCTTTTACGCTTATGGCTATCCCGCTGCGTATCCTTTTGATGGTCAAACGAGACAGTCATGCGAGAATTCTTCTGGCACCCTCCAACAACATGGAGAGGGAAATGTAGTTTCTATCCCCTGCAACATGACTGGCGGCTCAAGTGGTGGGCCGTGGTTTATTCAAATTCGAGGTACTTGGTATCTCAATGGTCATAATGACTTTATCAATAGACTCCAGCCTAATCGTATGTTCTCACCCTATTACGATGATACATGGTATGCGCTCTATAACAAGGCGCAGCAGGCATGAAGGCGGTTTCCTTCATGCCCCGCCTATGGCTTCTCACCCGATACAGTAAGATAGGTCCAGAGTGCGCAAAAATCGGGTAACTGCCATTCCTCTAGCATGCGTTGATAGACACCCTCGACTTCTTCCTGTGTGGTGATATCTGCTTTTACGAGGTAGGGTTGCATTAACTTAAAGACTGTGAGTAAATCATGATACATATCTTGGTGCGCTTCCATCGAAGTTGAGCAGTCAATGACATGTGACTTGTAATGAATGTTTACGTAGCCAGCATTCCGTAAGAATTTTCCCAGCATCGGTGTAATACCGTAGTGCCGTCCATCTGGCGAAAAACTTTGTCCAGCACGCTTCATTGCCTCTGCTGCCATCGTATGGAGTCTTTCAGTTGCGAGGCTATTTGTAAGGACACCCTCGGTTTCTGTCAGAACAAACACTCCTCCCGGACGCATAATACGCACGCACTCCTGTATAAGTTTGGGCCACGTGACAGGGTCCATAAAGCCAAATAAGAAGCGAGCATTCACCACATCAAACACACCGTTGGGAAGGTCTAGCGGTTCCTTTGCACTCATCACGCGGAACGTGGTGTTATTCACATGCTGTTCCTGTGCCTGAGCATTCGCATACTCGATCATAATTTGACTTACATCTATTCCCGTTACCTGTATTTCGGGATGTGCGGTTGCAACTGCGAAGGCCCATTCACCAGGTCCACATCCAATATCAAGCACACGGCGAATTCCTTGCAGGTCAATGTACTCAGGGAATAAGGCACCTGTGTTCTGGGTGACAATGCGACCTTGACGTATAAGGCGAGCCATTTCCGCTGCATTTTCTGCATCTACGAAATATTTTGTGGTGCTCTGCTGATGCTCTTGTGACATAAAGGTGCTCCTTTAATAAAAATGCTCTTGTTCACGTCAAAAGGATAGTTCTAGTATAATGAATATCCAGCAAGGACTTTTCATGGTTTCTCTCCCGATACAGTAAGATAGGTCCAGAGTGCGCAGAAATCGGGTAACTGCCATTCCTCTAGCATGCGTTGATAGACACCCTCGACCTCCTCTTGTGTCGTGATGCCAGCTTTTATGAGAAAGGGTTGCATTAACTTATAGGCTGTGAGTAAATCGTGATAAATGTCCTGGTGGGCCTCCGTTCCAAATGAGCAGTCAATAGCATGAGACTTGTAGTGAATATTTCTGTAGCCACCATCACGTAAGAGTTTTCCCACCACAGGTGTAATACCATAGTGTCGCCCATCCGCAGAAAAACTTTGTCCAGCACGCTTCATTGCCTCTGCTGACATTGCATAAAGTCTTTCGGTTGCAAGACTGTTTGTAAGAGTTCCCTCGGTTTCTGTCAAAACAAGCGCACCGCCAGAACGCGTAATACGCACGCACTCCTGTATAAGTTTCGGCCAAGCATCTGGATCCATAAAGGCAACTAAGAAGCGAGCATTCACCAAATCAAACGCATGGTCGGGAAAGTCTAGTGGTTCCTTTGCGCTCATCACGCGATATTGAGCATTGTTCATATGCTGTTCTTGTGCCTGAGCGTTTGCATACTCAATCATAATCTGACTTATGTCGATGCCAGTCACCTGTATTTCGGGATGTGCTGTTGCGACTGCGAAAGCCCACTCACCGGGTCCACATCCAATATCAAGAACACGACGTATGCCTGAGCGATCAATATGCCCAGGGAATAAGGCATCTGTGTTCTGAGTTACGGTACGGCCTTGACGTATGAGACGAGCCATTTCTGCCGCGTTTTCTGCGTCTATGATATAGGTCGTTTCGTTCTGCTGATGCTCTTGTGACATAACTGTACTCCTTTAGTAGTGATGCGCTTATATAAGATGATATGTACCTGTATTTTATTCTTTATGTCTTACAAGTTCTAAGTATACAAAAATGAGGTTTATGCTGCAATAGTGGGAAGGAGCATTTCAAACTTTTAGATACTTCCTAATGAAATCTTGACACAACTCCTATAATTCTATACACTTTCCAAGAAGCAAACGAGTCTCTGCAAGAAAACTTTCACGGCCTAGAGGTAAATGAATAGTCAGCAAGGACTTTTTGTGGCTACAGAAAGAAGGAAATTTCTACACCTATGAGGAACTCTCGTGAAGTTGATGCCGACTTTCATCTGCTGGAAGTTGTTACAGCCGTAGCAAACAGTGTTCATGAGCCATTGAACGCTGAGCATATTGGTATCACAACCATTGAGGCTCTTTTTGCTCACTTTCATCCTCTTGAAGCGTGTCTTCACACGGCTGATTCTATTCAACAAGCACTTCATCTGCTCTGTTTTCACGCATTAAGCGAAAGTGAATGTACTTTCGAGAGTCTACAGTACGTTCCTTACAACAGTTCAATCTTTATTGCACAAGCACACCTCTATCATGAAGCTCTTATCGTAGAAGACATGGATGCCGCGTTTGCCGCGGGTTTAATAGCGCAGGATGATCTATTAGCGGCGAGCGAGGGACATAGTGCGGTCTGCGTACCTCTCTGGTTTGGAGATCAGTTTGAGGGTCTATTGACGATAATCTTTCAAGAGAGTATTTCTGCTCAAGACCCTGAAGTCCGTGCATTGGAAAGATGCGGAACACATATTGCTTCTGCACTGGCACATGCACGTCTGCATATGGCTGTCGAAAATGAACGGACACGTTTGCGTGTAGTTCTGGATCAATTGCCCGAAGGTATTCTTATTACTGAGGCTGCCAACGGATTGATTAGCTACGCTAATACATCAGCAGAGCATCTCCTGGGTATTCCTCTCACCGATCTCATTGGCACTCCATTGGATCGACACCTTCAAGCTCATCCTGAAACAGACTCAAAGACTCAGAACATACCACCGTGGAATTTCGTAGTTGTTCGTGCGCTTTCTGAAGAGACGGTGAAAACGCAAGAAACATTGGTAACAAGAGCGGACGGCAGTTTTGTTGTCAGTCTCTGTTCAAGCGCGCCTCTCTTTTCAGCAAATGGAACACTAACAGGGGCAGTTCTTGTCTTTCAAGATATCACGGTCCAGAAAAGTCTTGAGCAACACAAAAACGAATTTCTTTCCATGACCAGTCATGAACTACGTACACCCATTACAGCTATTCAAGGCTTGGCAGAACTTTTGCAGATGAATAACGCACACGATCAGCGTTTGGACTCCTCGCGAAGTCAACGCGCTTTTAAACAGATTGTTGAGCAGAGCCAACACCTTACGAAGTTGATTGAAGAGATGCTTGATCTTTCTCGCATCGAACAAGCACGCTTTACCTTGAAACGGGCACCAATTGACGTGCTTGCTCTGTTAATGAATGTTGTAGAGAGTCAGGCTCCAATAACTCGACGCCATCAACTTCATTTGAACATAGAGGCAAACGAAACTGCAAACACGCTTATAGCGAATGTTGACGAAGAACGACTGATACAGGTACTCAACAACTTGATAAGTAATGCTATTAAGTATAGTCCTGCCGGAGGACAAATTGAGATCGGGCTGCGCCCAATGATGAAATCTGATGCTCCACAAACACCTTATGAAGCCCTCATTTGGGTGAAAGACCAGGGAATTGGTATCACACCTGAAGAGATTCCACATATTTTTAAACGCTTTCACCGTGCTAGCACATTAGACCCTTCTTTCAGTGGTTTAGGCATTGGTCTTTATCTAGTTCAAGAGATCATGGAAAGTCATGGTGGACGTGCCTGGGTTGAGAGCACTGAAGGAATTGGTTCAACCTTTTATGTATTATTGCCCCTGGATACTTTGCCCTAATTCCCGTTATCGAGAACAGTTGCAGCCTGTACTCTCAAGGAGAACATTGCTATGCGTTACGGTTTCATTCTTCCTGGCGGTGATGTCTGGACGATACCTGAAATGGCGGCAGAGGCGGAGGCCACTGGATGGGATGGTGTATTTATCCCTGACAGCATCTCCATAGATACTCCTGACTATCCACCTGGACCTACATATGACCCCTGGATTTTATTAGCACTCATGGCAGCACGTACCAAGCATATTATACTTGGTCCAATGCTAGCCGCCATTTCACGACGCAGGCCGTGGAAATTGGCACGTGAGACAATGACGCTCGACGCTCTTTCTCGTGGTAGACTAGTATTGCCTGTGGGTTTGGGTGCCGCAAATGATGACGCAGGCTTCTACAAAGTTGGAGAGGAGATGAGTGCCAAAGGACGTGCTCAGCTTATGGATGAGTGTTTGGATATCTTAAATGATGCTTGGAGTGGTGAACCGTTCTCCCATGATGGAGAACGGTATCAGGTGCAGTCCATGAAGCTTCTACCACCTTCTGTGCAACGACCACGAATACCTGTGTGGGTCGTTGGAGCATGGCCTCGTCAGAAATCTATGCGGCGAGTACTACGTTGGGATGGCATTATTCCACAAAAGATGGATAATAGCAATAATTCTATGATGCCTGATGATATTCGAGCTATTAAAGCCTACGTCCAGACTAACCGCACACTAACTACACCGTTTGATATCATCTGGGAAGGCGAAACGCCTGGCGATGATCTCGAACGTGCCGCATCTCTTGTACGACCGTGGGTAGACGCAGGCATCACATGGTGGATGGAGGCACGTTGGAACAATACAAGTCTCGAAGAGGTACGCGAACGTATCAGACAGGGGCCGCCGCGCATATGATTATGGAAGAAGAGAAAACTATGCTTGACATTCTTTTCCTCTGAAACGTATGCTGATACTACAGTACTTCATAAAATAAAGCTTTGAACCACTTGTAATACAAGGAGAGGTTATTCGTTTCCATGACGACACAAAACACAAAAACACCTGTAAGTATCAATTTTCACTTTGACCCACTTTGCCCTTTAGCATGGCGTACAGCTTTATGGATACGCGAAGCACGAGAGCAACGTCCCGTTGAGGTGACATGGCGTCTGTTTAGCCTTGAGATTGTCAACCGTAAAGAGGGAACTGAACCAGACTATGTAAATGGATATGGTTGGATCGCGTTACGAACACTAGCCCTAGCACGACGCGAACATGGCAATGAAGCTATCGAGAAACTCTATGTCGCGCTTGGCAATGCTCAACATGGACGCAAAGAAAGCATCAGAGAACGCTCCGTTGTCGAGACATGCGCGAAAGAGGCCGGACTTGGCGAAGGCTTCGTTGAAAAAGCACTAGCCGATGAAAGCACAGCCCAGGATGTGCTCAACGACCATGAAGAGGCCGTGAAACGCTATCACGCCTTCGGCGTCCCGACCATCGCTTTTGAAGGCTCCGAGGTAGGTTACTACGGCCCAATCATTCATACTGTCCCTCACGGCGAAGAGGCTGGCGAGTTATGGGACTACACCGCATATGCCCTCAAAAATCCGAACATCTTCGAGCTAAAACGTGACAGAGCAGCCGTTCAGTGGGGTCCTGTTTCTGCATAAACTACAGAGTGAAAAACGGTGATGGCGCACGAGTGCGTCATCACCGTTTTTCACTCTGTAGTTTATGCATGTCTCTTTAAGAAGCGTTCCATGCGTACTAGGGCTTCCTCAAGTTTGTTGGAGGCGGTACAATAGGCGCAGCGAATATAGCCAGTACCAGCAGCACCGAACGAGCTACCGGGGACGGCGGCGACTTGCTCTTCTACCAACAGTTTCTCGACAAATTCGTCATCAGTCATTCCTGTATGACTGATTTGTGGAAAGGCGTAGAAAGCTCCACGCGGCTCGTTGCAGGTCAAGCCAATACGATTAAGGCCATTAACAAACATACGACCACGAAGAGCATAGTCGTCACGCATCATCAGCGCATCGTCTTCGCCATGTCGTAACGCTTCCAGGGCGGCCTCTTGCGCGGCAGTACCAGCGCACATAATAGTATATTGGTGGATTTTGAGCATGGCTTCCAGAATATGCGGAGGAGCCGCGACATAGCCAACACGCCAGCCAGTCATTGCATATGCCTTTGAGAAGCCATCGAGGAGCAATGTGCGCTCTTGCATTCCTGGTAGTGTGGCAATGCTCACATGCTCTGTCCCATAAACAAGACGACTATACACTTCATCCGAGGCCACAATAAGATCATGCTCGACAACGAGTTTGGCGATACCCTCTAACTCTTCGCGTGGAATGACTGCTCCCGTTGGGTTATTCGGATTGCCAAGTAGAATCATCTTAGTACGTGGTGTGATGGCAGCAGCAATATCGACTGCACGTACAGCAAAATTGTATTGTGCATACGTTGGCACAGGAACAGCTACACCACCAGCAAAAATAATGTCGGCTTCATAGGCAACATAGCCAGGATCGGATGAGATGACTTCATCTCCTGGGTCTATAAGCGCACGCATTGCCAGATCAACGCCTTCGCTGACACCTACTGTTGTTAACAATTGAGTTTTGGGGTCATAGGTTAAGCCATAGCGACGCTGTAACATTGCCGCGATTTCTTCGCGCAATTCGAGTAAGCCGTAATTCGATGTATAACGTGTATGACCTTGCTCAATGGAGGAAATGCCTGCCTGACGAATATGCTCTGGTGTCACAAAATCTGGTTCGCCGACGCCAAGCGAAATCACATCGGGCATGGTATTGATGATATCGAAAAATCTGCGAATACCCGAAGGCTTGACCTTGAGCACTCGCTGTGATAGCACCTCACGTTTAACTGTAGACATTATATAAATCCCTTTCCTTTCACCATGAGAGGCTGTACTCATTCTCATTCGCGAATGTTGCACATTGCTCTTTCCCTATGATAGCCTAGTAGGGAGAGTACTGTTACCTCTCGAACCTCACTTGATTAACCTGCTTTTGTCAACTGTAGCATACTTGAGGACAGGTTACAATGTACCAACACACTATTTTTTCTCCACATGAAGCAGTCCAATCGGATAAAGAGAAGCATATAATAGTGCTAGACACCGATATTGGAGATGATATAGATGACGCTCTTGCCCTTGCCCTTGTACTCAACTCGCCCGAAATAGACCTACAAGGTATTACGACTGTTTTTGGTGATACACAAAAACGTGCTCAACTCGCAAGGCATATACTTTCTACCTTCGGACGTGAAGATATTCCAATTGCAATCGGATTTGGCAAACCTCTACAGCAACGACATCCTCCCTCTGGAGTCACACAAGCAGCAATACTAGGGGACAAGCTCTATAATGAAGATACGTTTAGCGCACTTTCGGGTCCAGAATTTATTGTACAGCAGGCACTAAAGCATACAGGGAAACTTACACTTGTATGTATTGGACCACTTACAAACGTTGCATTAGCTCTCTTAATCGAACCACGTATATCTACGGCTATAAGAAGCGTTGTCATGATGGGTGGATCGAGTGGTCTACCCTTGCCCGAATGGAATGTGCGTAGCGATGTCAAAGCGGCACATATGGTCTTAGGTTCGGGAATACCAATTACTTTGATTGGACTGAATGTAACGACACGCTGCCAATTACGAAAACAAGATATAGAGCAATTACGAAAGAGCACAACAGCACGGGCGCAGTTGTTATACCAGCTTGTTACTCTTTGGCAGCAACACCGCCCACGTTGGCATCCAAGCCTTCCCTACCTGCATGATCCACTAACAATTGCGGCCTTATGTGTACCGGAGTTGTTAACATGGCAAGATACGCCTGTACAAGTCATAATGCGTGGGCCGTTTGAAGGCTTTATGATGCCTCGTATACTTGGGGGTCAAACCGTTAGAGCAGCAGTAGGGGTACAGGCAAAAGATGCTAGAGGATGGGTAATGCAAAGGTTATTGTAGGGACCGACTTATCGCGTCCTCTTGACAATCGAGATGCCAAGAGGACGCGATGAATCGGTCCCTACAACCTATCTACACCCCTACAGATAGCCCCAAACTCCGCACCTTTTCTACGATTCCTGGCAGAGCGGCCATAACCATGTCCACATCAGCCTCCGTGTTTTGTTTTCCTAAGGTCAAGCGTAGGCTGCCATGCGACCATTCAGGTGCGAGTCCCATTGCGATGAGGA
>CAXUIS010000214.1:0-2409 GCA_964250915.1 uncultured Ktedonobacteraceae bacterium
CTACAATATGATATCATCAATGATAGTAGGGATAATTTCTTGTGAATTGGGGTAATATATGGCGAAACTTCAAGCAATGTCGTCCAAATCTTCGGAGGAAGAGATTTTTCAACATTACAATTGGTGGGATACAGGCTGTCTACTCTTCCAGGTTACGCAGGAACGTTGCGATTATATCGAATCAAGGGTCAACCGTGTTTTTGGTAGAAACGCATTACGACAGCAAGAGGTGTTGGAGGTTGGCTGTGGTGGTGGTTTGATCAGTCACGAATTAGCACAGCGTGGGGCGTTACTTATCGGTATCGATCCCTCGGAGAATGCGTTAGCGGTGGCACGGGAAAAGGTACAGCAGAGTGGGCTGGGACAAATTGCCTACTTTGAGCATGGCTATGCGGAGTCGTTGCCTTATGCGGATGGTAGTTTTTCTGTGATTGTCTGCCTTGATACACTGGAACACGTGCGCGACCTGCCCGCGACAATTCGAGAGATTGCGCGTGTGCTTGCCCCCGGTGGCATCTTTATTTTTGACACCATCAATCGTACCTTTCTTGCACAACTCGCGCTCATTTGGATAGGTGAGAGCATTCCTGTCAATGGCTTAACTCCTGGCATTCATAACTATCAGAAATTTATTCAGCCGAAAGAGTTACGCAACGAGCTTATCAAAAACGGGCTTACCATAGGTGAGCTAACAGGCTTTATGCCACGTAGCTTCAAAAATGGTCGTTTGATACTAGGTCCTGGCTGGTTTATGGGCGTCTCCTATGTTGGGTATGCAATCAAATAAAAGAGAGAGGTCATGAAAAGTTCGTCTTTCATGACCTCTCTCTTTTATTTGATTGCATACTATTATTCATTCCAAAATTTTTTGTCTTCTTTTGACATAGTGCTACGAGCGATGGCCTGTTTGAGACTCATTCTTTTTGTCTCTTGTTGCGCACCAGCTTGAGTCTGGCGTCGATTCATACCAAGGGATGGCTGACTATTACCGAGCATTGACACAAATTGTTCACCACTCACCTGAAAGAATTGTGTAAAACGGTCAAGCTGTTTTTGACTCAGACTGACGAGTTCGATAGTGCCATCCTCGAAAAGTTGCCACACGTCGATACTTAAGCGAAGTGCTTTTGCCACGGCAGTCTTTGTAAGTTTACGCTGCTGGCGCAACTCGACAAGAGTAGCTGGGACCTCTTGAGGGCCTACAAAGACGCGCTCTAACGCGGTCTGCATCGCACGCTGTGTAAGAACGAGGGGATGTTCTTCGTTTTGCCCCTCAGTCGCGGCATAGGCGGCAATGAAGGTGATGAGGTCAGCCTGTTCGCTGGGATAATCGCGTAATAGGCGAAGTTGTGCCTGTGTATCGCCAGCTTCTTTGGCGGCGAGCCATGCCATTTTTAATGCTTGCAATTTCGATGTACTACTCATTACGATAACGCCTTTCTATTCTTGCTGTAGTATTCACCATTTACAGGTGCGGTTGTACTACAGGGGTATATACAGTTTGTTGTTCTTTAGTGATACATTCGCGCAAATAGCCACGTGCCCGTTCATAGCGTGACCGTACAGTACGCTCGGTACGTTTACACACGACGGCGATATCGTCCCACTTCATACCTTCGACGGCTCGTAACACCATGATGGTACGATCAAGTGGGTCCTGCAAATAGGTGAGAATGCGCTGACTCTCCTCATCGGCATGCAACCGCTCATATTCATCGTTTGGGTCAGCCACATCAGCATTCGAGAAGCCTTCATCATCCGGTGATGCTGGTCGTAGTGGATCAATCAATGCCTGTGGCACATGTTGAGGGCGTCCCGAAGGGCGTCCTTCTTCATCGCGTCGGTAATATAAGCCCTCTTGACGTAACACACGGTTAAACTCATCAGCGCAAAGACAACGTAAATAATGCACAAAATTTTGTGTCATAAACACTTCTTTTGGATTGAGGGCCTCACGTAATAGATGCTCGCTCATGTTAGCAATGGCCTCTTCGCGCAACTCTGGTCTATGCCGTAACCCCTGCGAATGTTTCTGAAACGCAGGAATGCAGCGATAGAGCAGTAGCTCAGAGAAGACGCGTACACCTGTACTATTGCCCTGACCATAGAGCACACGAATAGCTTTCACAAGCTCAATTTCATGTATCTCATAACGGCCTTCGCTCGTCTTGCGCCGAAGTTGTTCATGAAGTGCGGGATTGGTAGGGTCACTCAGATCGATCATGAATGAATTACCTCTTCCTTTGCTAATAATCTTTGTCTTCCCCCTCAGCTTACCACTTTTCCATTCTCTTTTGAGTCTTGAACTCCTGTACGGGTCTGCTTCAGCACACCCTATCTCGTCTCTTTTGAGACTTGAACTCCTGTACGGGTCTGCTTCAGCACACCCTATCTCGTCTCTTTTGAGTC
>CAXUIS010000214.1:2509-9297 GCA_964250915.1 uncultured Ktedonobacteraceae bacterium
ATCTCGTCTCTTTTGAGTCTTGAACTCCTGTACGGGTCTGCTTCAGCACACCCTATCTCGTCTCTTTTGAGTCTTGAACTCCTGTACGGGTCTGCTTCAGCACACCCTAGTCTTTCAGCATTGTGCAGCACCGATAGGGTGTGCTGAAGCAGACCCGTACAAGAGTCACACTACCCAAAATTAGTAATATTGGCTATCTTCCTGACGTTTTCCGCACTGTATCGTTACAATAGATAACACAGCACATACAGTGATGTCGTAGTTTGGTTATAGTGGCTTCTACTGTCTATTCTTTACAACAGAGAAAAAACGGAAACCAATATATTTGGTTCGCTCTGCTACACTAAAGTATGGAGTTGTGCGCATTGGGGATGCTGAGATACAGACGGTCAACTCTCTTCTCAGGTTTTTTTATCGTTGGCCGATGAAAAATAAAGAAAAGTCTATATAGCCTACGTACCCGTATGTCCGGTTGTAGGGGAGGAAAACAGACGTGCTTGAGATCTTACCAAATGTTGCGAAAATGCAGGCGGCCTACGTATTGGGGAAGCCACTTGCAAACCCGCTCAACTTAACGATTAGCGTGAGCTATCGCTGTAACTCCCGTTGTAAAACTTGTAATGTATGGCAACGTCCAAATGATGATTTTACAATAGAAGAGTATAATAAAACTTTTGAATCAGTGGGTCGGGATGCTTTCTGGTTTACCTTTAGCGGTGGCGAACCAACACTGCGTAAAGACTTGCCACAGATGGTCGCTGCCGCCTATAATCATTGCCGTCCTGGTATCATCAATATTCCTACCAATGGCATTCAGGACAAAATTATTCCTGGTCGTATTGAGCAAGTGCTTCAGGCTGCTCCGACCTCTGAAGTGATTATTAACCTTTCGCTGGATGGTGTAGGCGAAAAGCATGATATCGTGCGCGGTGTCAAGGGCAACTTCGAGCGCGCCATGCGTACCTATGCAGGTCTCAAGGCACTCAAGGGTCGCTACAAGAACTTCACACTCGGCGTTCACACGGTGATCTCAAACTTCAACATCGACGAGTTCGACAATATCCACTCGTTCGTCACGAATGAACTCAAGCCCGATTCCTTCATTAGCGAGATCGCGGAGGAGCGCGTTGAGCTTGACACCGTAGGTATGGGTATCACACCACCTATCCACAAGTACGAGCCGGTCATTAATCGTTTACAGCAGGAGAACCGTCAGGCGCAGTTCAAGGGCGTCTCGCGTATCACGCAGTCGTTCCGTGACCGTTACTACGACATCGTGAAGCAGACTCTCGTGGAGAAACGCCAGATTATCCCATGTCTCGCTGGTTTAGCATCCGCGCAAATCGCTCCGAATGGCGATGTGTGGACGTGCTGCATTCGTGCAGAGTCCGTTGGTAACTTGCGCGATCACAACTACAATTTCCGTGAAACATGGAGCACGCCAAAAGCTGACGAACTACGCCGTAGCATCAAAGCGGGCGAGTGCTACTGCCCATTGGCGAACGTATCCTACACCAACATGCTGTGTCACACACCCACACTCACGAGTGTCGGCGTCGAAGTTGCGCGTAAGACCGCAGGCGAAGTCGTCGTTGGCGACCGTGGTAAGTCTTCCAAGCTACGTAGCCTTCCCGTCATCAACGCCTCCGACGAGGCACGCCTGTATGGTCAAGGCAAGGTAGAGGCGAAAGCGTAGTATACTAGTTGTAGGGAGGAACTAGGGCACCCGCAAGGGGATGCCCCTCCCATACGACAGCGCATCATAGACCATTCGTCTATGGGAGGGGCATCCCCTTGCGGGTGCCCTGGCTAAGACTGAGGCATATATGGTAGAGCAGATGCACCACGAGCAACCGAATACATCCACAACACCCATTCGTGTGCTTGTTGTGGACGATTATGAGGTGGTACGCAAGGGTATCTGTTCCGTCATTAGCGAATCGGAAGATTTTACGGTGGTAGGGCAGGCTGATACTGGAGCCTCTGCTATTGCCTTAGCTGTACAATTACAACCTGATATTGTTCTGTTCGATGTCTTTCTTGGTACAACGAACGGTTTGGATATTGCACAGCAGTTACAGCGTGCATGTCCAGATACGCGTATTGCTATCTTCACTGGTATGGTTGACGATGAACAACTCCTTCACGCCATGCGTATTGGAGTACATGCCTACTTGCAGAAGTCGGCACCGCTCAGCGAACTATTGTCTGCACTTCATGCCATCTACAGAGGCGAACGTGTACTGGGTGAGGCGCATGCGATCACACGAGTGCTGAACGAGTTCAACCGTTTGACCAGAGAGCAAGAACGCACGCGCTCAGGTCTGAACGAAGTAGAAATTGAGTTGATGTATCTCGCGGCACAAGGATGTAGTAACAAAGAGATTGCGACACGAAAATTTTGGAGTGAAGTTACGGTCAAAAGGAAGATGCAAGATATCTACCGTAAGCTTCATGTAACCGATAGGGCACAGGCCGTAGCACAATCCATGCGTATGGGTCTGATTTAAACGCATGATAATTTTGGACGAGGTGGTCAGGGAGACCGCAAGGGTCTCCCCTACATTTCGTGCATACTATGTAGGGGAGACCCAAGCCGCATTCGGGGAATGATGAAGGCAGCGGTCTCCCTGTAGAGACTTTTAAGGAGGTTTCAATCATGACAGAATGTCCACAGTGTGGCACGATGAACGAGAGCGACATCAAGAATTGTAAGGGATGTCGCGTCAACATGTACTGGGCATACCAGCACTATGATGAGCTTGCTCGACTGCGTAAGGAAAACAAACTGGCACCGCGTCCAACGACGGCCTCATTTCTGGTCGAGACGAGCAAAAAGATTGATGATGGTCCCACCGCTAACTGGCTACGTACCACCATCAAGAAGTTCGGCTTCAAAGATGCAGGCAAAAAAGTTTCAACCATAGCAGACTAAACAAAAAACACTCTCCCGTTGAGCATGCTCAACGGGAGAGTGTTTTTTGTTCTCATAAACCAGCGCATACTGTCACCTATCCTTATGGATATATCGTATATACAGTATATAGCTCTTATCTAAAAAGATAGGAGATGATAGCACTAACGATATTAAGAAAAAGGAATGTGTCAGTATGGGTACGATGTGGCGACGCTATATTGCGGAGTGTATCGGAACGTTCGCTCTGCTTTTTTGTGGTGGGACTGTGAGAGCGATGGTTGGTGGAGATACACATGATCTAGCTGGCGTTTTGCAGGTTCATATGACCTTCGGCTTTACGATTGCTGTCATGGTCTACACATTCTCTCGTATCTCTGGTGCCCATTTCAATCCCGCCATAACTCTTGGCTTTGCTGTCGCGCGTCGATTTCCGTGGCGTTACGTACTTCCGTATTGGTTGGCTCAATTTGCTGGTGCTATTCTTGCCAGCACTCTACATTTTTTTCTCATTCCAAATGAAGCAATAATAGCGCATTATGCTGCCACACGTCCTCAAATTGGCTATGGTCAAGCAGTTGTCATCGAGACTGTTCTTACCTTTTTTCTTATGCTCGTATCTATGGCCGTTGCGACCGACAGTCGTGTGAGTCAGGTAGTAGCAGGGCTTACAGTCGGATTTATAGTAATAGCTGATGGGATTGTGGGTAACTTCCTTACAGGTGGCAGTATGAATCCAGCACGTAGTTTGGGACCTGCTCTCTTCGCTGGCAGTGCCGCTTTAAGTACGTATTGGATTTATGTCGTTGGACCATGCTTGGGAGCACTACTTGCTGCAGGAGTATATGAACTGCTACGTGGAGATGAGAAAAGCATAAAAGATGTGCCTGAAGAGTTGGCCCCAAAGATTTCAAACAAGTCGGAGCAAGAACGTCTTCCACAGAGAGCGGCAGGCTTATGAACTTGCCGCTCTCTGTGGAAGACTTGCCTTAAGCTCTTTTAGCGAAGAGCACCTGCGAGTGGAGCGTTTTGGCTCGCTTGGGTGACGGATGGCTGATCCATGCCGCCAGCGTTGAACCATTCGGCTGCTAGCTTGATGCCTTCGCGTAGTGGCACCTTTGGCTCAAAGCCAAGTTCACGGCGTGCCTTCTCGACACTGTGCCGATTGTCGGAGCCGAACATAAGCGCGCCAAGCTCGGTCACAACGGGCTTTGTATGTGTAAGTGGTGCGACAACACGCTCTGCCACGATGCTACCATAATAAATTGGCAGGTAGGGCAAATGAATGGTAGGACGTGGACCACCAACAGCTTCGGCAATAGCCTCATACATCTCTTGCTGTGTCAATGGTTTGTCATTGGTGATGTTGTAGACATTGCCAGGAGCATTCTTGTGATACGCACCGAGCATGAAACCATCGACAACATCGGTGACATAGCAGAAGGGTAACGCGTTATTGCCACGACCAACGAGTAGGACCTTGCCATCTTTAGCCTTTTGTGCCATACGCCCAAAGTGCAGACGGTCATAGGGACCAAAGAAGGTACCTGGACGCAAGATAACGGTCTCCATGTCGCTGTTGAGCATGAGACGACGAATCAAGCGGTCTCCTTCAACCTTTGTCACAGGATAGGGATCGAGGTTGGGGCGCAGAGGATCGTTCTCCGTCATAAAACGTCCGTAGCCCAAACCATAGACGGTGTGCGAACTGGTATGCACGAAGCGACGTACGCCAGCCTTCTGTGCCGCTTTATAAAGGTTCTCGGACCCCGTGACATTGACGAGACGATAGTCAGACATTGGACGATTCACACCCATCATGCCAGCCAAATGGAAGACCAGATCAATATCTTGTACGGCAGGCTGTAGTGTGCCTGCGTCTGTAATGTCACCACGCACAACTTCAACGCCCTGCGCCGTTAATTTGCTTGCATTTTCGATAGGTAATACTAATGCGCGAATATGCTCACCACGTTCTTGTAATTGTTTTATAAGATGACTACCTAATAGGCCGGTAGCACCTGTTATTAGTACTTTCATGAAACTCCTCTAGTATTCTATACAATGTATGGATATATCGGTGTACAATAAACAGTAAGGTCTACAGTTCTCATTAATTGCAACGAACGAGCGTTGTTTTTCAATATCGTATGACCTTGAAGTACCAAAGATTGGTTGAAGCAAGGGCATCCGCAAGGGGATGCCCCATAAGCGTTAACTTAAGGATATGAGAGGGGACCAGGGCACCCGCAAGGGGATGCCCCTCCCATACGACAACGACATATGGGAAGCGAGTTCGTGTTATGGAAGGGGCATCCCCTTGCGGGTGCCCTGGTCTTCAACACGTACGTCCCTTTTGTCTTACGTTAACGCCTATAGGGGATGCTCCTCCCATACACGAACGTATGGGCCTAATTATGTCATATGGGAGGGGCATCCCCTTGCATCTTTTTAAAGGGTTCTATCCCATATTTATCTATCGGACACTTCCAGAATTGGTACACATTTTGTTATACTAAGACGTAATCACTTATTAGGAGGAATTATTTATGACTACACCACGTTCAACGCCTGAAAAAAAGGCATCTTCAGCACAGGACATAAATCAGGATGAGCAACGAGCTGTACAAGAGGGAACGCCAAACGTAACACGCGAAGTGCAGCAGGGGATGAAACCAATCTATCCACAATGGCCCACATCCAAGCAAGGCCCACGTGCAACGACGCCCCCACCTGGACAGCGATCAATCAATGCAATTCGCGCTGAGCAGGTTGTCGAGGTTGGCTATAATCAGGCCACTGGTGAACCGGCTACCCAGGACCCTGCTCGTGCCTTTCCCGATGAAGCTAAGGGACCAGCAGGCACCGATCAACAAGAAACCGCCCAGGATGTAATGAGAAGAGGCAAAGAACGACTATAACAATGCAGATGCACAACTGGCGATGGACGCGTCCATCGCCAGTTGTGCATCTGCATTGTTATATGGTTACAGGAGCTTTTGTCAGTTCCTCGCTGACCTCCCACAGACGTTTTTGCGTTGCTACGTTGTGTGAGAGCTTGGAGGAGTGGATTTCGCGCTCCTCATAGAAGAACTTCCCTGTTGCGTTCTGCATCTCTGGTGCCGACGCGAGGCGAATAGCAGTTTTCGCAGCATCAATAGGTGTCTTAGCTGAGCGTGTTGCGAACTTGGCGATCGTGCCAAAGATGCCTCCGTTGCTTACACCAAAGTTGGTTGAGACAGGGCCAGGGCCAACAGCGTTTACCGTTACTCCAGTTCCTTGCAAGCGTCGCGCCAGTTCATAAGTAAACATGACGTTTGCTAGTTTGGCTTGCCCATACGCTGTGAAGCCAAATAGTCCATAGCTTTTCTCGCCTTGCAGGTCGTCAAAGTTGATTTTGCCAACTCCTTGCGCTTGTGAACTGATGTTGATAATACGTGCTGGTGTGCTTGCTTTGATCGTGTCGAGCAGCAAGTTGGTCAGTAGAAAGTAGGCAAGGTGGTCGAGTGCAAAGGTCATTTCCAGGCCATCCACCGTTGTCTGACGTTTCGTGAAGACAGCTCCAGCGTTGTTGACAAGCACATGTAGCTGCTGATACTTTGCCTTAAATTCGTCGGCTAGTTTACGAACCTCTTGCTGCGATGAGAGGTCGGCGAGTAGCAAGTCAATGTGCTCATTGCCGCTTTGCCGCGTGATCTCGTGCAGCGTCTGTTTCCCTTTGTTCTGGTCACGAGCAACGAGAACCACTGTCGCACCCATGCGTGCAAGACCAAGCGCGGTCTCTTTGCCCATTCCCGATGTTGCACCTGTTACAAGACAGATTTTGCCCTGCATAGTATGTGATGTCGCCATGTATCTCTATCTCCATGTATGT
>CAXUIS010000215.1:0-9256 GCA_964250915.1 uncultured Ktedonobacteraceae bacterium
CGATTGAGCAATATACAGGACATACAGGTCCGCAATCAGATATCTATGCGATGGCGGCGACGATGTACCTGCTTCTGACAAATTGTTTGCCTCCATCAGCTATCAAGCGGAGTGTACAGGATGAACTTGCCGCGCCGCGTCAGTTCAATCCAACACTCTCGCTATCTGTAGAACGTGCCTTGCTAAAAGCTTTAGCTGTGCAAGTCGATCAGCGTTATGCCACGATGCAGGAATTTGCGCAAGCATTACGTCAACCCGCCTTCGATGCACACGCCGACACAACACTTGTTGGACCTCGTGTACCGTCTATATCGCGCTATCCGTATAGTCCGCCTGTTACGCCAAAGCAACCTGCACCTACATATGCATATGCGGGCGTACCACAGCCTGCCCGGAGACCTCAATCATCTCCTGCGTATCCAATTGTCCCTGCTCCACCAGCAGCGCCATCTGGCTATGTTATGGTCCCTCGATCCACCATCACCTCAGCACATCCCCTGCCTACGCCATTTGGTCAGGGTTGCCTGTTCGGACTCGTACAGGCCGTACTCTCTGTTGCACTTGTTTTATTCTTAAAGAAAGAACCTTCTTTCTATCTAGCCGCACTTGTAGGCTTTCTTTTCTACGCACTTGCAGGCTTCATGACGACACGCCGAGGTGGAAGTTCTCTACGTGGTGGCTGGTCTGGTTTATGGGCTGGCATAACCAGTACTATCATGTTCTGGGTTATTCTCTTTATTGGTTTGTTTATTCTCCTGGCACAACGTATTGAGGTTGATACGACGCGGGCACAAAAACTTGGTGCTGTCTTGCCACCAAGCGAGCTTAGCCGTGCTTGGAAAGCTATACAACCCATGTATCCTCACTATGCCTCATCCACTACACAATCGCCTTGGGTCGGCTTGCTCTTTTTGCTCGGAGGTGGACTCCTGCTAGCCTCTACATTGGGATGGTTAGGTGGTGCATGGGGTGCTTCGCACCATAAGAAACATAATGCGAAAAAGCTGAATCGCGTCCCTTGACTTCCTGTGATACGATTCTGTGCAGCTAATACTCTTCAGTGACTATTTTGTATGTGGAAGGTAGGCGATATTTTTGGCTATGCAAGAACAGGCACAGCAGGCACCAACTCCAGCAACAGAAATAACTCTGTCTCTTACTCATATTGCACAGTTGATTCGTTCCGAATTGAATCTGGGACCTGAACAAATTCTACGCACGATCACTCTCCTTGACGAGGGAAACACCATTCCCTTTATTTCTCGCTATCGTAAGGAAGCGACTGGCAGCTTGGACGAGGTGCAAATTCAGGCTATCGCGGACAAAGCTGCGTCTATTCGTGCGTTGCATGAGCGTAAAACAGATGTGCGTAGGCTTATCGACGAGCAGGGCAAGCTGACACCAGAACTCGCTTCTGCACTTGCCTCAGCTACTACCTTACAACAGGTCGAGGATTTGTATCTTCCCTATCGTCCCAAGCGCAAGACACGTGCTAGCGTTGCCCGCGAAAAGGGCCTTGCCCCGCTTGCCGAAATTATTCTGCAACAACCAGAACTACAAGGGAATATTACAGCACTTTTAGAGGAATATGCACGTCCATTTTTAGATGCGGAAAAGGGCGTTGAAACCGACCTCGAAGCATATGCAGGAGCCTCCGATATCGTTGCTGAAATGATCGCGGAGGATGCCAATGTACGTAGCACTGTACGTACCACCTTTTTCAAACAGTCCGCCCTAAGCGCGAAGGCATTGGACCCTGAAAAAATTGCTGAGAAAGACCCGAACGGTGTCTATCAACTCTACTACGATTTCAATGAACCTGTGACCAAACTGGTGCCTCACCGTATCCTCGCCTTGAACCGTGCCGAGCGTGAAGGTGTGCTACGTGTAGGCGTTGACTTGCCCTATGAGCAAGCGCAGAGAGATATTACATACTATCATCCAGTTAAGGCAACCTCACCCTTTGCCAATCTGCTTACTGAAGCAATGGAAGATGGCTATAAACGCCTGCTTGCCCCTGCGATGGAGCGCGAGGTACGTGTAGAACTGACCAAACGAGCAGAGGACCATGCTATCAATATTTTCGCGGCAAACCTGCGGAACCTTCTGCTTCAACCGCCGCTACGTGCAAAAAAAGTGCTCGGTATCGACCCCGGCTTTCGTACAGGCTGTAAGCTGACGGTTGTTGATGAAAACGGAAAATATATCGAGTCGGACACCATGTATCTCTTCCAGGCTGAGAAAGCGCAACAGCTGCTCCGCAAACTCCTGGCACAGTACAAAATCGACGTAATCGCTATCGGCAATGGGACCGCCTCACGTGAGACAGAGCAGTTAGTCGCTGGCCTCATTCAGAGTCTTGAGCAAGAAACAGGCCAGCAAATTGGCTATGTCCTTGTCAACGAAGCTGGAGCCTCCGTTTACTCGGCATCAGAAGCCGCACGTCAGGAGTTTCCCATACTTGAAGCGACACAGCGTGGCACCATCTCTATTGCACGTCGCCTACAAGACCCGCTCGCGGAACTGGTCAAGATCGACCCGAAAGCTGTTGGTGTTGGACTCTATCAACATGATGTTGACCAAAAAGAACTTGCCGCGATGCTTGATCGTGTTGTCATTTCATGTGTCAACTTCGCAGGTGTCGAGGTCAACGCCGCCTCTGCCGCGCTACTCAAACATGTATCAGGTATCAACACGCGTGTTGCGAATGCCATTGTCAAGTATCGTGAGGAACATGGCTCGTTCAAGTCACGCAATGAGCTACAAAAAGTCCCAGGATTTGGTCCCTCAACCTTTCTACAGGCAGCAGGTTTTCTCAAAATTGCGAATGGGGCCGAACTCTTAGATAACACCTTTATTCATCCAGAAAGCTACGATGCAGTACGCGCACTACTTACCCTGTTGCCAGACGGTGAAGGCAGAGCTACTCGTCCAGCAGAGCGTATCGCGTTGTTCAAGCAACGTATCAAACTACAGAACAGCTTGGGGCGTTCTAGCAGCCGTAATCGGAGTGCGACGAGTGGAAGCGAAGAAGCGGCCTGGACTGAAATTGCGAAGAATGTCGGTGTTGGTCTTCCCACGCTTCATGACGTTCTGGAAAATCTGGAAAAGCCAGGGCTAGACCCACGTGACGCTCTGCCCGCGCCCATTCTGCGTCACGATGTCCTCAAAATCGAGGATTTAGAACCGGGGATGGTATTACAAGGAACCGTGCGTAACGTGGTTGACTTTGGAGCATTCGTCGATATCGGCGTCAAGCAAGATGGCCTTGTGCATGTATCAGAACTCGCTGATCGCTTCGTGCGCGACCCATTAACTGTCGTCGCCGTGGGGCAAGTGGTGCAGGTGCGCGTTTTGAAGATTGATATGCAACGAGGCCGTGTGCAACTGAGTATGCGCAACATGCTGTAATACCATGTGCTTTTCTCCTTGACTGCATTCCGGGTACATGCTACAGTGAAGCGGGACTATTGTAAGTCTGACATAGGACAAAAATAATGAAAACACACGAACTCCTCAGTGCCACGGTTGAAGAATATCTGGAAACCATTTATAACATGAGTATGGAAGGGGAAGTGGTGATTGGCGCGCGCCTTGCTCAGAAGTTTGGCGTATCGGCTCCTACTGTGACTGAGATGTTGAAGCGGTTGGTGCGCGATGGCTATATTGAGATGGATCAAAAGCGTCTGGTGACGTTAACCGAGGACGGTAATTCGGCAGCAGAGGCGGTATTGCGTCGGCACCGTCTGACCGAACGCTTTCTTGTTGATATGCTCAACATGCCGTGGCATCAGGTCCATGAAGAGGCATGTCGCTTGGAGCATTTTATCTCTGGCGCAGTTGAGGCACGGGTTATTGCTAGCCTGAGCAATCCCACAACATGTCCTCACGGTAATCCCATCCCTGGCTCTGTCGATGCGCGTAACTATCTCAAAAATCATAACGCGCTCCGCCTTTCCACAATTTCACCGGGTGAAACCGTCACCCTTCTATCTATCTCGGAAGTGGTTGAAGACGAGGAAGCACTGATTCGTTACTTTGAAGAAAAAGGCTTAATGCCAGGAATGCAATTAACCATTCTTGTGAAAAGCGAAAATAGTGTCGAAGAGCATCATGAGAACGTTCTATTGTATGTGGGAGAACGCGAGGTATCTATCAGTCCTGCATCTGCCGCTAAGCTCTGGGTAACACGTTAAGGGTCTCCCTGCCTCCTCTCAACTCTTGACGCTCTAGTTAGCCTGTGCTAATATCTTACTAGGGAAGTAGGAATTAACAGGGTATGGGATTCCCACACTCTGTGTTATAAGAAAGTGTGTACTCGGATGATTGCAGCATTTGTTCTTTTCTTGCGAGAAGGATTAGAGGCGAGTCTTATTGTTAGTCTGCTCTTTGCGGCACTACGTCAGCTAGGAATGACGCATCAGATGCGTGCCGTTTGGACTGGTGTAGGACTAGCTGTACTCGGCTCGTTGCTCGGCGGAGTTGCACTCTACGTCACCATACATAACTATGCAGGCTCAACATTTCAAAGCATTTTTGAAACGATAACCTACCTTGTCGCTGTTGTGCTCCTTACAACTATGACCTTTTGGATGCAGAGCCATAGCCGTTCAATGAAGAAAGAGTTCGTCGCAAAAGCAAGTGCTGCCAGCTCCGGGTTTGCGCTAGGTTTACTTGCGTTCTCGACAGTTGGTCGTGAGGGAGTAGAAACGGCTGTCTTCATGATGGCCTTTGCGTTTCAAACTAGTGGCCTTCTGCTACTTATCGGTGCCGCTCTTGGCCTTCTTGTTGCCATCGGGCTGTGTGTGATGATTTATCGCCTCGGTTATCGTCTCGACTATCGTTTGTTTTTCCGTGTCATGGGTATCGTACTCTTGTTCTTCGCGGCTGGTCTGCTTGGGGATGCTATTCAAAACATGCAAGGACTGAACTGGATTCCCCTTGGCACAACTCCTCTTTGGAATACATCACACATTTTGAGCGAAGATAGTACGCTTGGCGATATACTCCATACATTCCTGGGCTATGCCGAGTCTCCTACAGTGTTGCAAGGAATTTTCTATACGGTCTACCTGCTTATTGCCGGTAGCATTTTCTTCTGGCTGACCCGTAAGCCAATAGCTACAAAGTCAAATATACCGAGCACCTCCACAAATACACAGCGTGAAGTTATGGCAAACCACGCCTAAAGAAATTTGACAAACAGGGCAATACCTAAACGGTAGGGGCAGCAATTCATTGTGCCCAAAGATGAGGACGGGGGCAACGCGCTGGCAACGATTCACATATCTGACGCGAACCCCACCCAACCCATCTTTGGACGCAATGAATTGCTGCCCCTACCGACTTCTGTCCGCTTTATTATGTCATAGGATTAAGTTGTATCATAGCACCTGCAATAAAATTACAACGCAATATGGAATTACTATATTCGTATATAAAAGTGATTTATACTAATGAATTCGTAAATTTATGGTTAAAAGCTTGCTATTTTCTTTCTCTTGGGGTACACTTATAAAAAGTAGTAAGATAATTAGGTGTCAAATGTTTTGAGTTGCCACTCTTGTGGCTGAGCATGTACATTATTTCGTATGTTTTCCCCTATCGAAAGGCAGCTTTTATGCTTCGAGATCCTATTACAGTAAGTCCAAAACTGATACAAGAAATTACATCTCGTGAAGATGCTGAATTTAGGAAGCGTACACCACGTTCGCATGAAATTCATGAACGTGGTATGGCGTCACTTCCACTCGGTGTCGCTAGTTCGTTTCAGGCTGTTCCTCCATATCCACTGTTTATCAGTCGTGCTGAGGGAAGTCATATTTGGGACTACGATGGCAACGAGTATGCGGACTTCCATCTTGCATTTGGTAGTTTGCTTGTTGGGCACTCACACCCCGTTCTCGTAAAAGCTTTACGCGAGCAGCTTGGCAATGGGAGCCTCTACTCGCTGCCTAGTGCTGAAGTCGTTTTTCTTGCCGAGGAACTCGTACGACGTTTTGCACCACTTGAGCAGGTTCGTTTCTCAAACTCTGGTACGGAAGCCACGATGGATGCGCTTCGACTCGCTCGCGCCCACAAGAACCGCGACAAGATTGTGAAGATCGAAGGCTCCTATCATGGACACCATGATTCTGTTATGATGAGCACTAAACCGTCCAGGGAAGCAGCAGGTCCAGCTGAACATCCAAATACTGTGCCTGCATCGAAAGGCATTCCTGCCGACGTGAAAACGAATGTTATCATCGCACCGTACAACGACGCCGAAGCACTGGATCGCATTCTGACAGAGCATGAGGGCGAAGTTGCTGCTGTCATCACTGAGGCTGTGTTGATGAACGTTGGTATCATGCTGCCAGACGAAGGCTATCTACAAAGCGTGCGCGATATCACACGGCGCCATGATGTGCTACTCATTTTTGACGAAGTGAAGACAGGTGTTACCGTCGCTCCAGGTGGCGTCACAGAAATTTACCCTGTTGAGCCTGACCTGATCTGCCTTGCCAAGTCAATTGGTGGTGGTATGCCAATAGGTGCCTTCGGTGGACGCAAAGAGATTATGGATCACATCAGCAGCGGCGAAGTGTTGCATCTAGGAACCTTCAACGGCAATCCAATGTCTATGCGTGCTGGTCTAGTGACACTCACGGAAATCTTCACATCAGAAGCTCATGCACATGCAAACGCGCTCTCGAAGCAACTTGCCGATGGCTATCTAGGAATCATCGAGGAATTTGATTTGCCTATGCACGTGGCACAGATTGGTGCCAAAGGCTGTGCTATGTTCCGTTATCAGCGTGCGCGTAACTATCGTGCATGGTGGGATATCGACATGGAGCTTTCCTATGCCTACTGGCTCTTCCTGGTCAACCGGGGTATTCTCTTCCCGCCGGGATTGGACGACCAGTGGACGATCTCCGTACAGCACACGCAAGAAGACATTGACCACCATATGCATGTCTTCCGTCAGTTTGTCTCAGAATTGAGTCGTTAAAAAGCCTACACGTAATGCGGAGGCTGCCAAGAGTACTCTTGGCAGCCTCCGCATTGAATTTTGTGTCTTCTGCGTTATATAGTACAGAAGAGAATACCTTTCTTTTACTTAATTTTACGACATCTCGTGCGATGTCCTATATATAGATACATACATTTCCATGCAAAGTAGTATAATAGATGAACAATGACATATCACTTATAGCAACACAAAAGCAGCCTTCCATAGTAGGGTCGCCTACTCAACCACCTACCAATCATCGGCTCGTTGATAGATGGGTCTCTCCTTTTTGGCATGATCGGCTTGTCGAGGGTGGACTTATTCTTTCAATGGCTCTTTATTATGTAGTAAGTAACCCAAACATTCATATTGGTCATCTTTCGTTTACATCGTCAGTATTTCACAATCCATTGTCTTCGTTGCCATTTTTACTGATTTTCGCTGTACTTTGCTGGTATCGTTTGCCGTTCGCTGTTGCTTTACTCCCGCTTTCCCTTCCGTATTACCTAAAGCAAAAGCTGATTTTTAGTCACTATGAATTTAGCTTGGTCGAAATAACACTTGCAACTTGTGTACTTGTTGCACTGCTCCAACTACTGGTGCAAAGACAACGTTGGCTTTACTGGTCCTCGTTACAATGGCTGCGTACTCGCTTAGGACCATTTGTTATTCCAATAGTACTCTTCTTTTGCATTGCGGCATTTTCTATTCTTATAGCCTTTAGACATGACTACGCATTACGAGCCTTTCGTGAGGAAGTTTTCGACCCACTGCTCTATGTTGTACTGGCATTGACATGCTTGCGTACTCGGCAAGATTTGACACGACTTATAGGCGCGATGATTGGAACAGGTCTAGTCATTGCAGGGCTTGGACTTGTGCAAATAGCCTTTTTCAGAAATACACTACAACCGGAAAACGGTATTCTTCGTATCTCAGCGGTGTATGGCAGTGCGAATAGTATTGGATTACTTTTCGACTATATACTTCCTATTGGTTTTGCGATGCTCTTTGCAAAAATATCACAACGCCTTCGTCTCGTCGCATTACTCTGCTGTCTTCCCATGCTTGTTGTTCTTTATCTAACACAATCGTTGGGGGCATGGGTCGCCATTGCACTTGCACTGCTCTTTGTGCTTGCCTTTGCTGTCCGTAACCGTAAAATTCTTCTTATCGGGAGTGGTATACTCGTTGTTGTTCTTCTGGCTGGAACCTTTCTATTTCGTACACAACTCACAAATCTTCTCACTGAACATCATACGAGCGAGAGTGCCAAAGGTGTTCAAACAGTAAGTACAGTAACAAAGCGTATCTATCTGTGGGAGAGCGCACTTCGTATGATACATGACAGCCCATGGGTAGGATATGGTATGGATAACTGGTTGTGTCATTATAGCCAGAATACCATTTGTGATACACACTACCATTATTGGATCGAGCAGGACCCTGTAACACATAGAGATACAGGGCTGAGATACGAACCATTTTTATCACATCCGCATAACATCTTTTTGCATGTATGGGTAAGTATAGGGATATTCGGTCTGCTCGCTTTTATCGCTGTACTCGTCCTCTTCTTCTGGCTTTTCTCTCGTATCATACGACGCCTCGATGCCAACGCTTATAAGGGGTCAGAGTACTTACGCTGGATGACCATAGGCGTAGGTGCCGCGATGTTTGCGGCATTGGTGCAGGGACAGGTTGATAGTGCATTTTTAGAGCAAGACCTCTCATTCTGCTTCTGGATACTCGTAACCGTGCTCCTGCTTTTACGTGTCCATTCTGAAACTGCATGGCGCAGTCAAACACGTTTGCCCTCGGAGACTGTGATTAGATAAGCTTAGAAATTATAGCCAGAATGTGTTCTATTTCACATCTGTAAAGAGAAACACTTCATAGCTACTTTCTCCCCCGCTCATTATACTCAGCATGAAGTATGATAAGGGAGAAGTACATGGCACTTGGAGTCTCTGCTTCCGTGCTCTTGATCTGGCTTGCATGCCATTTCGTAGGTGACTTTGCTTTCCAAAGTACCTGGATGAGTACAGAAAAGGGGAAAAGCTGGGAAGTAAACTTTTATCACTGCGCCACATATACCGCAACATTTGTGCTCTTTGCACACCCCTCACTACTTGCGACAGCCCTTATCTTAGTAACACACTACATCGTCGATACGCTCAAAGCTCGCTATAAAGTTATTGATCCTATCTGGCTCGATCAGTTACTCAATGTACTTAAAATTCTATTGATTTTGCTCTTCAA
>CAXUIS010000216.1:0-9252 GCA_964250915.1 uncultured Ktedonobacteraceae bacterium
CTGGATTGTCCAAGTGCATCACTTCGACATTGGCATTGCCCTGAAAATACCACTCACCAAGCCGACAGTCATACGAGTTTGTACCCAAATGACGACGATCAAATGGTTCAATCACGATATTTCCGTTCTCTCGCTCTTCCAGGATACGTTTATCGGACAGTAACATAACTAGTCTCCTAAATAGCCTTTGTAACAGTTAGTGACAAAGCAGATAACGACATTTCACACTCACTCACGTAACGCTTATTATAGCGTGCCAGTGCAATAGAGTATACATGTAGTATGGGAAAAAACGTTGTTCATGTGTCAAAATGGTGTAGGGAAGAAAGTTAGACAGCTGACATTTGCTAAACAATGGGCCAACAGTTTTAACAACTTTCTTTAATCTTTCCTAGAACTCATACCAAAGTCTCCTTGACGCAAACTTTACTATCAAGTATACTGATTGTACAGTTAATAACTATTAATTATAATAGGCGGTGTATTATGGCACAAAACATTAAAGTTATCGTCTATCCAGTTAAGGATATAGAAAAAGCTAAAGCATTTTATGGCAAGTTTCTAGATGTAGAACCGTATGTCGAAGGCTCCTACTATGTAGGGTATAGGGTTGGCGATCAGGAAATCGGATTAGACCCTAACTCTCAGGTGGGGCCTATTGCTTATACTGATGTAAAGGATATCAAAAGCAGTCTTCAAGCAATGATTGAAGTTGGTGCTGAGGTCGTACAAGATGCTAAGGACGTAGGTGGTGGTATGTTAATAGCTCAGGTTAAAGACGCCGACGGTAACATTGTTGGGCTAAGACAACAACCTTAAATCACATTATCTCTTCCAACTCTTCCGCATTCTCTTCCATTGGCACGGTACGCGCTATGTCAACGTCTATCCACATGCGCTCAATCAGGTCTTGTGCAGCTTGTGCGTCGGTGAGGGCACTTTGGAAGGAGAAAAATGCTCTGTCATCACTGTGGCGATGTATCCAACGGCTGATAATATTGATCTGGTCAACTTCGGCTTTACCAACGATGCTTGGCGCATCGCCAAGCGTAGCCGCTACATCAAGCAATTCGTAGACAGCTTGTTTCATCGCTTGAGGTTCATGCAGCACAGGACGTTGTTGGACAAGGCGACCATGACGAATCAAAAATAGTTCGTTATGTCCCTCTGTCGCCGAAGGGTAGACAATAAAAAGGTTGTTGGCCTCTACTGCTCCTGTAATCAGACGTTGCCCGATGAGCACTTCGTCAGCACTGCGAATAGCATCACGAAACCATGCCGCACGCTCGAAGTTGAGGTTGTGCGCGGCATCGTGCATCTGGCGGCGCAGGCGTTCTAGCAAGTCCTCACGCTCACCACCCAGGAAGGCACAGACTTGCTCGATTACCTTATGATATTCATCTGAGTCAACGCCACCACGACACGGGCCGGGGCAACGATCAAGATGCAGACGTAGGCATGGGTCAGATATTTTTGCCTGTGGTGGTAGCGAACGAATACAGGTACGTACCGGAAACACCTTCTGCACCAGTTCGATAGTCATGTCAACAACACGACGACTCCGAAAAGGACCAAAGTAGCGAGCACCATCAGCGGCAACCTCTTTGGATGAATACACACGAGGAAAGGGATGCTGCACATCAATCTTGATGAAGGGATACAATTCGTAGTTACGTAACTGCACGTTGTAGACAGGCTGAAGTGCTTTAATCATCTCGGACTCACGTAACAATGCCTCAAGTTCCGATCCCAGCTCAATCGTTCTGATGTCTTTGACGCTCTGTAGCAGTCCATCCATCTTACGTGTATAGCCGAGCGGATGGCTGTAGTATGATGCAAGTCGATTTTTAAGGTTTTTGGCCTTACCAACATAAATCACCTGATCGTTCTCATCCTTCATCAAGTACACACCCGGCTTTGTCGAGAACTCACGTTTCCAGGCTGGATTGAGAAAAATACTCCCATTTGGACGCGTAACGGGTAGGGCTGACGAAGCAAGTTTGCCATCGGCGCGCCATTTCTCATCTTTTTCGGTAGAGGAAGTCTGAGTGATGTCGCCGCTCCATGCGACAGGCAATTGTAGGCGACGACGTAACTGACCAAGCGTAGAAATATTTTGCCGTCGCGCCAATTCGAGAATACGCAAAAACACGGCGGCAGTGACGGTCGCATCACCAAGCGCACGGTGTCTATTGACGGTTGGAATGTTGAGATGGCTCGCCACCATATCGAGCTTAAAACGCTTTAGCCCAGGACAAAAACGCCTTGCAAGTGGAATAGTATCAAGACCATCGGGCGGAAAAGCTCTTCCAACAAGCTGTGCCTCATAGGAAAGAAAACCGATATCGAAACCGACATTGTGGCCTACAACAATAGCATTGTCGATGAAATGCATCACATCGGGCATAATGTCTTTCGCAGTTGGTGCATCGTTGACCATCTCTTGTGTGATACCTGTGAATTGCGCGATGAATGGAGGAACGCGACGAAGAGGATTGATAAGCGTCTGAAATGAGTCAATAGCTTCACCACCGCGTACTCGTACACATGCAACCTCGATGACGCGATCAGGACCGGGGCGTAGGCCGGTAGTTTCTGTATCAATCACCACAAACTCAACATCGCTCAGCAGTTGCTGTGTGCTACGCCATGCCGAAAGCGACCAGCGCACATCACTGCCTATACCAATCTCGCCCGCCTCCTCAAAGAGCGCGGAACTTCGCAAAGCCTGACGCAACATGACTGTCCAGAAGCCCTGTTGTCCTGTGTTATTATTGGCGCCAAAGAGATGCTGAACCAACATCTCTTCTGCCACAGGTTGCCCGACGCTCTCTAGCAATTCGTGAGCACGACGTAATAATGTACCACGCTGTGGAGGGCTATCTTCCGCCATCACACATATCCTTTTATGCTGTCCATAGAAATAAAAATTAGACCGTATGTACGAGAATAGCACGACGCAAGAATTTTGACAAGACTGCCGTATTTTTGTCTACCGATGAGAATAGAAATATGCTACTATTATTTGGTGTATATTTGGTATAAAAATTTCGGCGCGAAGGAGCAAAAACATGGCAGACGACCTCCCAATGGACGAGCAAGAATCAGAAGACGTTAAGGAGTTGCCTGTTGTCTATGCACTTCCTGACATGGAAGGTGCGATTGTACGACCGGATATTGCCTATAAGACCGTTGATACAGGCGACCTCTTAATGGATGTATACTATCCAGAAGACTACGAAGGCGAGACACGGCTACCTGCTGTGATATTTATTCATGGTGAGGGTGAACCAGAAATGCTCAAGTATGCAAAGGATTGGGGGCAATATGTTTCGTGGGGTCAATTAGCCGCAGCATCAGGCTTCATTGGTATTACCTTCAATCATCGCTCGATGGAACTGCCCACAAAGCTCTACGATGCATCAAAAGATGTAGACGACCTTATCACATATGTTCGTGAGAATAGCAAATCGTTAGGCATTGACGAGAACGCACTATGCATCTGGACATGTTCAGATGGCTCACCATTTGGATTACGCTCTGCATTACGAGAGGACGCAACGTATGTACGTTGCATCGTCTCCTACTATGGCATCGCCGACCTCAAATTTTTTTATGATGTGTTGAGCACCCTACCTCAACTTTCTGACGAAGTGTTGAACGAGTTTTCTGCCTCTCACCGTTTAAGCAAGCGGACAGACGCAATTCCGCCGATGTTGATCGTACGAGCAGGTCTCGATGCTCCCGAACTCAACGCCTCAATTGACCGACTCTTAACGGCAGCCATTGCAAAGAATGTGAGCCTCGACTTTATGAACCATGCCACGGGTCGTCACGCCTTCGATATCCTCGACGACAACGTGCGCTCACAAGAAATCATTCGTACCACATTGGATTTCATGAAAACGCATTTGCTAGAACGATAGTACGTGAAATAGGATAGCACGAAGTAATGTATACAAATACAGGATATATAACGCCCACAGCACCATATGATTTCACGAAATCGCTGAACTTTCTTGGCTTCTTTCCAGCTACACAGGACGAACAAGCTGTAACAGAACAGGCACTCACAAAAGCGGTCTATGTTGATGGGCAACTTATCGCATTTCGGCTCGCTTCTACAGGAACTATAGATAAGCCCCAATTAACCTATACGCTCTTTTCGGAACAAGCCATAGACGACACAATCAAGAATGCAACGATAGATCGCATCGTGTTCTTTTTGAGCTTGGATGACGATCTTCGTCCCTTCTATGCAAGAGGACGTGAAGATACTGATTTTGCGCCAATCGTGGAAGAATTATACGGCTATCATCAGGTCAAGTTCCTAACACCATTTGAGATTGCGTGTTGGGCTGTGTTGACACAACGCAACCCGATGAATATGTCGCAAAAAATGAAGAAAAATATTATTGATACCTATGGTGGCACTATCACCGTCGATGGTGTAGCCTATTCTGCATTTCCAGAGGCGGAACGCATGGTGCATGTAAGCGAAGACGAATTTACAGGTGTTGTACGTAACGCGCGTAAAGCAGAATATCTTGTCGCGGTCATCAAAGCGTTCAGCGACGTTGACGAAGCCTTTTTGCGCACAGGAGACTATAACGAGGTAGAGGCATGGTTACGTAGCATTCGCGGCTTTGGTGCGTGGTCGTCATCGTTTGTGCTGGTACGTGGACTTGGACGCATGGAACATCTTACGAGCAACGAAAAGGTTATGTTGGCTGCCGCATCACGATTGTACGGACACGGCAAAGACTTATCACGGGCTGAGATTGAGCGTATCGGGGAAGGATATGGAGACTATAAAGGATATTGGGAACATTATTTGCGTGTTGGGTCGTAGCGGTAGAGGCAACAATGATAACCTTTAAATAATTAGCGGAGTATACCTGTGAAAAGGAGAGTTACTGTGATGCCTGACGCCCTATTTGCCGAGCCTAAACTTGCCGAAATCTATGACCTCCTCGACAATCCGAACCGACCGGACCTTGCTCCATATCTCGCCATAGCAGACGAGTTCCACTCCCACTCTGTTCTTGACTTGGGGTGCGGAACTGGGAATCTTGCCTGTCGCTTGGCAGCGCGTGGGAAAGAGGTCGTTGGCGTCGATCCAGCCGCAGCCTCGCTCGCTGTCGCCAAGAGGAAAGCGTATGCCGACCAAGTTCGCTGGATTCCCGGTACTGCGGCGCAGCTCAAAAGATTAAATACTGATCTCATCACCATGACCGGCAATGTGGCGCAAGTATTCGTTCTGGACGAGGAGTGGATGGCGACTCTTCGTGCCTGTCGTGATACACTTCGCCCAAATGGGCGGCTTGTCTTTGAGGTGCGCGATCCTGCCAAGGAAGCTTGGAAGGGCTGGAACCGAGAGCAGTCCTACAAGAAGATTGAAGCATCTGGCATAGGCATAATCGAGTCGTGGGTGGAACTGGTGAACGTGCAGTTGCCGCTCGTCTCTTTTCGCTATACATTCGTGTTCCGTAAGGACGGGAGCGTGATGACATCCGAGTCAACGTTAAGGTTCCGCACTTGCTCAGAGATTGCTGAAACACTCTCTCATGCTCAATTAAAGGTGGAAGCGGTTCGAGATGCCCCCGACCGTCCTGGCTTAGAGTTTGTCTTTATTGCTCACTCTTAGCCCTAAAACTTGCTCGCTCTTCACGCTTAGTACCAATGGTACCGTGAACCCCTTCCCACCCATCTTTGGGCGCAATGAATTGCCGCCCCTACCGGCGGTAACGCTTCTATTCTCAATATTTATTTAAGGCTCAAGACATGCCTTTAGATCGCTCAACGTGATAAAGGGACCAGGAGTAGCTCGTCCACGATTTGCGATAACTTGCGCTGGATTTCCTGGGTCTCCAAGCTGTGAAACCACCAGAACAGCTTCATGCATGTCTTCTTGCGTTGTGTAACTACTGAGCGTAACCACACAACGCAGTCCTGCTCCGACTGCCGCAAGCAAACCATTCCGCGAATCTTCAATAACAAGACTCTCTTGGGGAGTGACATGCATGTGTTCCAGGGCAAACACGTAAATATCTGATGCAGGCTTCTTTTTAGGCACGATATCCCCTGCAAACACCTCGAAGTGGCGAGCAGACTCTTTTCCAACAACGTGCTCTAAAATGGCACGAACCGACTCTTCTGCTGAAGTCGAGGCAACAGCAAGTTTCCAATTGTTAGCGATTGCCTCATGAGCAATGCGAGCAATGCCTGAGCGACCTGGCAAGCGTCCTTCCGCTACCATCTCTTTGAAAATTGCAGTTTTCCGTTTATGCCACTGAGCAAGAACGTTTCTCAGTTCCTCTGCATCGGTTGGTAAGCGGGCTTGCCGTACAAAGTCGTCAGTGAGCAGACTCGCCATGCGCTCCTTGCCACCGCCAATTTTGAGCTTTTCGCTGTACTCTTCCTCTGACCAATACACAGGTAAGCCAAAATCCTTAAAGGTTTGATTAAACGCGGGAAGGTGCCCAAAGCGTTCTGTGTCAGCAAGAACTCCGTCACAGTCAAAGATCAGTGCGTTTACCATATTTTGCTCCTTGAACAAGGTACAATTGAAGAGAGCATTTTTGTTAACAGAGTTGAGGATGTGACACCATCTTCAATAGAAAACACTTGCTTGCAGTATATTCACTGTATAAGCATCCTGTCAAAAAAACAAGGCATTGGAACCGCTCTTTTTGGTGCAATGGAGGATTGGGCACATAAAAAGCGACTTCATAGTATAGAACTGACAGTCATGACCGAGAATGCTGCGGCTATAGCGTTATACAAGAGGAGAGGGTTTGAGCTTGAAGGCACGCACAAAGATGCGTATATATCGTCAATAATCGCTATGTCAACGAATCTATGATGGCGAAACTCATTTAACATGCACCCAAATGGAATGTTTCGTTGCCCCTGCAATAGAGAGTACGTTATAATAGGCGGAACGCGCATGAATTATTTCGTCTCATGAACAGAAACAAGAGTATGTTGGTGTGAAGGTGTAAGGGCAACAACGGAAGTCTATGTTGCTGCCAGAGGTTTATGAAAGGGTAAATTTTATGGTCTTCTGTGGTCAATGTGGTCTTCATTTATCTTCTGGTATAACCCGTTGTCCTCGTTGTGGTGCCATAGCCGATACGACATCGGATGCCAATGTTGACACATTTCCAACTGATGCTCCTACCGTAGCGTCACTTACCTACACACAACGTCCACAGGCAAGTGTCTATCCTGATATGTCACATACCGCTACACCTTCCACACCACTTGAACAACGCAAGCTTGTGTTGGGAAGTGGTGACAATATTGGTTATGGTACGCTAGCTGATAACGAACCAACGAGTGCGTTGGATGCCGCCGACTACCGCACTCAGCCACCCGTCAATGTAGCCACAAACACACCTTATACGAACGTACCTAGTAATGCTAACTATCCAGTACAAGCAGGAAATGTGTATCAAAACGGAAACTATACTCCAACAGGTTATGGACATGCAGGAAATGTTCCTCCTGGAGTAGCATCTGCCGGTTATCCACTCTCTGCACCAGCACAACCTAAGAAGAGGCGTACACTTCCAATACTTGTGGCCTTGCTCGGTTTGCTCCTTGTACTAGGCGTTTCAACCTTCTTTGTTGTAGAACGCTTTCATCTACTCAATAGTACTAGAGGTACTAACGGTGGCATTGTAACTCCTGTTATTAGCCCTGTCGAGCAAGCAAAAAGTGTTGTACAACAGTACTACGCTGACATCAATAACAAAAATTATCAAGAAGCATATGGTCTCTGGAGGTGGGGGGCGAACGCGCCATCATTTGCTACGTTTGAAAATGGCTATGTCAACACTGAGCATGACGCCCTCTCGATAAGAGACACAGCACAACAAAGTGATGGAACCGTAAGAGTTGCACTTACCATCGTTGCAACCGAACGTAGTAACAGCGGCACTCAAGAGCACACCTATGCCGGATACTACATCGTTGGACAAGATGCTGGTACATGGAAAATTCTCCGAGGCGTTCTCGCACGCATAAAATAGCTCTTTTGCCACTATTGCTTCTCTCAGTTTTCTCACCTCTGTAGAATGGAAAGAGAAGATACTATAAGAGGAGAGATAGTGGTTATGCCAACACCTACACGACAACCCGTTGTTCTACCAGGAGAATACAGACGACTCCACTATAGTGCAACGACGAGCACACCTAAACATCCAAGAGGTCCCAAACTCTTAACAGCACTATTTTCAATTTTAGCGATACTCGCACTTGTACAGTTTTTAATCGTGATGCATACAAGTAGCATGCAAGCAGCAGCACCAGCAACATGTTCTCATCTTATACGTAACACAGACTATACGAAATACGTACAGTTCGATCCAAGTTCGCAGCAGGTAGGGGCAATACAATATGTCGATTCATTAGTGGGTGGTCAACCTGCCGCTCTTGTACAGGTCACGGACGCTCAGCATACATTAGATGTCTATCTTTATGGGTGCGTGATGCAACGTGCGACACCTACACTTACTGTTTTACTTAAACAACAGGGACTAACGCAGGGAACAATTAGCTTAAGCAAAGCTAACACACTCGTGTTAGGTGAGCGGGATACGATGCTGGCACAAGATATGACGGCGGTACTACAACCGATGCAGCAAAATCTTTATCAAGAGTATCGTTGGCAGCAAGGGCTATTTGTGCAGGTGGCGTTTCCTGGACTCTATCCCGTTACCGATAGAAGTGAAGCTGAAGCACTTCAGGAACAGGTTGATAACGGCGCATCGCTACCCTGGACTGATCCGCAAGTCACGGCGGAACAAATGGCGAAGGATATTCTGCAATGGTCATCTAGTAACTATCAGGAGAAGATACTTGATAATGATGGTACAACGGCTCACATCTTACTAGAGCAGAAGCAGCCAGAGATGGCAGTCACGGTGACGCTGACACGGTTAGTTCAGAAAGATGCAAAGGGCCTCTGGTTCGTCACAGGAGCACAAACACAAGGTGTTACCCTTGAACAAGCCCAGTTTTCCGCGCCTGTCACATCACCAGTTACACTCCATGGAACCGTCACAACGAAGGATGGACAAGCAACTGCCACGCTTTTCGACCATACACTTACCGCGATGTCATCGCTAAACAACACAACACTTAGCGTGAGAGACGATGGTTCATATTCTGGAAGTATTCTTTATAGTAACAACAAACAAACACAGCAAGGTCTCTTGCTCATCGAAAATGTTCCACCAAGTAAGA
>CAXUIS010000217.1:0-9248 GCA_964250915.1 uncultured Ktedonobacteraceae bacterium
CACCCTCTCCCCATCTGTACTATCGGAAGAAACTGAACCCTGTACGGGTCTGCTTCAGCACACCCTCTCCCCATCTGTACTATCGGAAGAAACTGAACCCTGTACGGGTCTGCTTCAGCACACCCTCTCCCCATCTGTACTATCGGAAGAAACTGAACCCTGTACGGGTCTGCTTCAGCACACCCTCTCCCCATCTGTACTATCGGAAGAAACTGAACCCTGTACGGGTCTGCTTTAGCACACCTTAGCGCAGTCTCCAACTAGATAATGGATGCAGTTTATCCTCCTGCCATTTTGCGGGATTATTGCTAATGTAAGTACGCATCGCGTCTAATTCTTGATCGCCGCGAATGACATGCTCAAAATGGTCACGATGCCAGCCAAAGCCGTGTGTTCCTTCATCACTACGACGTACATAATAGCAGGTAGCACCTTTATATATTCGGACTATTTCGCAGAGCATTTGGCGACGATAGGGCGAAGATCTGTACAACTGCATTTTATTCATGTGATCAGGGGATGTAAATACCTTTATTGCCTTTTGTAGCTCAGGTACGAGACGTTCAGTTCGTACAATAATTCCATGAACGTGGTTGGGCATAACGACAAAATGGTCAAGTTCAATGCCAGGAAAACGTTCAGGTAGTGTTAGCCACATGTCGTATGCAATCTCGCCTTGACGACTTAGAATCATTTGGTTATCCTTGATTTCCCCAAACACATGCATTCCTTGCCTTGTACAAATAGTAACGAAGTAAACTCCTAACTGGCTATAATCATAATTCTTTAAGCGAATAGACCGTCGATGGTGTATTGCTGGATTGTATTGTCCCATTGCTTCCCCCTATTCTTTCAAAATAGATAAGCAAGAATATAGCATAAGAAGAGCTTGTTGAATAGAGTGGAAGTCGTGGAGAGGGTGTGCTAAAGCAGACCCGTACAGGAGTACTATCACGCTCAAGAGGTGTTGAACTCTGATACGGGTCTGCTTCAGCACACCTCCTGGTACACGAAATGGTGAGGTAATGCTAAACTCCTGTACGGGTCTGCTTCAGCACACCCCCTGGTACACGAAATGGTGAGGTAATGCTAAACTCCTGTACGGGTCTGCTTCAGCACACCCTCTCCTCCACCTCCAATTCTCAGCAAGACACCGTTTTATCTAACAATCCGTTCATCTCATTAGCTTATCTCTTTCTCTATGTATGTATGCTTCTACCTCTTTCTTATGATACAGGGTTGAACGGGTTACAGTGTATTCGTTTTTCTATATTGGAGCAAAACTGTATTATGAAAACCCTTTAGATGATGGCTTCGGGCCATCAACGCACACTAGTTGCAACAACAATGCTTGCACTCTATGCTGGTCTCCTCTTCTTTCCCAACACACAAATCAATGATTACACTCTGACCAATGGGTCTACCTATTATGCGAATGCCAATAACGTGCTACTCCCTTCATATTTGAGTAGCAATGTACTTGGCGTGTATGGTTTGAATAGCTTCGATGCGTACAAGTCATACGATATGATTGAGTCAAGCGGCAACACATCGAATGGTACGAATGCCACACCACCACCTGCTTATGGTGGTGGTCCTCTTAGTAGTGGCCTGACACCTTCACAGATCGCAAGCATCTACAATGTGACACCTGTTTACAAGCAACTCAAGGACCAGGGGCACGGTACGACACTTGCCCTGTTCGAGCTATCGAGCTATAAGGCAAGCGATATCGCGGCGTACACAAAGCAATTTGGCTTGCCAAACGCGAAACTGGCGGACAAAAAGGCCCTTGACACCCTCTCAGCAATTGACCACATTAAAGACCATAGTAAAAACGTTGCATCAATAAGGTTTCTACGTAAAACGTTACACAATGTTCCCTAAAAAAACAGGAGGTTATGTAACATTGTTATACTCTCTAAAACAGCTTGTAGAGCCATTATAGAGAGAGTGTTACCAATATTACCTAAATTTACACTTTCTCTCATCGAACTTATTCACGTACTATGATATCCTTATATGGAGATATATTTCTATACAAGGAGACAAAATGGATACTGAATATTTGGTGCTAGGAGGCGAGCGCGTCCCCGCAGTCGAGGGCAAGACCTTTGACGTGATCGAGCCTGGGCAGGGCAAAGGGTTTGCTACAGTTGCCGAGGCGGGCGTAGAGGATGTAGCACGAGCCGTACGGACAGCATATAAGACGCTCGAAGAGGGAAGATGGTCGAGGTTGAGCGCGACTGAGCGTGGGCGTATTCTGCTCAGGGCGTCGGTGCTGGTACGGGAGCGGTTAGAGAGGCTGGCAGTGCTCGAAGCGCGTAACGCAGGCAAGCCTATTCAGGATGCACGTGGTGAGATGAGTCTGGTCGCAAACGTGCTTGAGTATTGGGGTGGAGCCGCGAACAAGATAGCAGGTGAGACGCTTCCGGTACAGGATGCAGGCATTGAAATCACCCTACGCGAACCTGTTGGCGTCTGTGCCCTCATTACACCGTGGAATTTTCCACTTGTCATTGCCTCGTGGAAGATCGCACCCGCGCTAGCCTGTGGCAATACGATTATTGTCAAGCCAGCACAACTCACACCACTCTCGGTATTGCAACTTGCCGATATCCTGATGGAAGCAGGCTTACCCTCTGGCGTCATCTCCGTACTACCGGGACCTGGAACGTCTATAGGAAATGCATTGGTTACACATCCGCAGGTAGCGAAGGTGTCGTTTACGGGTTCAACTGAGGTTGGCGCGGGTATCATGCGTCTCTGTGCCAACAATATTACGCGTGTATCACTTGAGCTTGGGGGCAAAGCCGCCAACGTCGTGTTCGCTGATGCCGAGTTAGAGCGATGCGTGAATGCATCCGTCTCTGCTGCTTTCGGCAACACAGGGCAAGACTGTTGCGCGCGCTCACGTATTCTGGTACAACGTTCAATCTATCAGGAATTTATTGAACGTTTCTCGCAACGTACAGCCACACTACGGATTGGTCAGCCGCTTGACGAAACAACGGAAATTGGCCCGCTCGTCTCGGCGGGACAACGCCAACGTTCGCTTGACTATATTGCATTGAGTCGTGAGGAGGGTGCGCAAGTAGTGCAGGGAGGCACTATTCCAAGCATAGCACATGGCGAGGACGGCTATTTTCTGCAACCAAGTATTCTCACACACGAGAGCAACCAACTCCGTGTGGCTCAAGAAGAGATATTCGGCCCTGTCGTCTCGCTTATCCCGTTCGATACAGAAGAGCAGGCCCTTCAGCTTGCGAACGACACCATATATGGCCTGTCGGGGTCGGTATGGACGCGCGACATTGGACGCGCCATTCGCGTCGCAAAAGGCATTCGTGCGGGTGTGTTATCCGTCAATTCTAATCACAGCGTCCATACAGAGGCACCCTTTGGGGGCTACAAAAAGAGTGGCATGGGACGCGAAATGGGCATGAACGCTGTACAATTGTACACAGAGGTCAAAAGCATTTTCCTATCGCAAGAATAATCGTGGTATGGGTGTGCTAAAGCAGACCCGTACAGAGAAGGGTTCTAGCCTCTCGGTGATTCAATATGGTAAGGGACATGGTGAAACGGTGCAGCAATCCTATGCGCATTTCCAATCGTCCATAACGTTTTGAACCCCTGTACGGGTCTGCTTTAGCACACCCTCTTGGCAATCAAAAAGCGCGTCCAGAAGGAATACGACTTTGGCGGCTGTACGGGTCTGCTTTAGCACACCCTCTTGGCAATGGACCATGTGGGAAGAAGCAGTTGCCAAGGTGTGCTAAAGCAGACCCTCACAGAAGTTTCGATTGTTATATATAATAAGAAACAACACACCTTCTTTTTCGATGAGCAATGGGAGATGCCATACAATGAACGCTGATAATAGTTCTACCTCGTTAGCCTCAGTACAACGTGTTGCCGATACTATTCGGAACAATGTGGCACGCATGATTATTGGTAAAAGCGATATCATTACGCTGTTGCTGGTTGCTCTACTCAGCGATGGACACGTGTTGCTTGAGGACGTACCAGGAATGGGCAAAACGGTGATGGCGAAGGCATTAGCACGCTCATTAGGTGCCACATTTCAACGTGTGCAGGGCACACCTGATTTGCTACCAAGCGATATTATTGGTGTGAGTTATTTTGACCAACGTAAAAGTGAATTTGTGTTTCGGCAGGGACCAGTGTTCGCGCAAATATTGCTTATCGATGAGATCAATCGCACCACACCACGCACACAGTCGGCACTGCTCGAAGCAATGGCGGAGCGGCAGATCACGATTGACCGCGATACTCTTCTACTCCCAAAGCCCTTTCTTGTACTGGCAACCCAAAATCCGCTTGAACTGGAAGGCACATTTCCACTGCCAGAGGCGCAGCTTGACCGCTTCTTGTTAAACGTACAGATCGGCTACCCAACTGAGGATGAGGAGCAAGAAATTCTGCACCGTTTCAAACATGATGACCCGCTTGACACCCTGCAATCCGTCATTAGTGCGGAACACATTATTGAACTGCAACACGCTGTTCGCTCAGTGCGCTGGCAACCAGCCGTGGAACGGTATCTATTGGCAATAGTGCGCGCGACTCGTAACAATCCTGCTATCCAGATCGGTATTAGTCCACGTGGTACACTCGCCCTCTACCGCGCTTGTGAAGCGTATGCAGCGATACAGGGGCGTGACTATGTGCAACCCGACGATGTGAAATATCTCGCACCACGTGTATTGGCTCATCGTCTGCTTACCACGACGCGCACCCGAATGCGCGGCAAGCGTAGCCTGGAACTTATGGAAAACATTATTCGCTCTGTAGCCGTTCCTGTAGAGAGAATTGCACCAACACTCAGCAAGGGCTTATAGCCGTGATGAACACCGACTCTGCTTCTCTTACGATTGATAAGGACATGCTCAGAAAGCGTCGCCCGTGGTATTTCTTGTCTCTCACCCTTTTAACAGTAGGTGTGGTAACAAGTCAGTCACTGGTATTTGTTGCTGCACTCTTCACGCTCATTATCGCATTTGTACCAGCGTTATGGTATCGTTACGGATTGCGTCGCCTTGTGGTATGGCAAGAGGTAGACCAGCAACATCTTTTCTTTGGAGAAGAGGTGACGCTTTCAATTCATATCGAGAATCAAAAACTATTGCCTCTACCATCGCTGAATGTTGAGGACTCGATCACACCCGCACTAACCGTACTGAAAAAGCAAGAGTTACGCCTACAACGGGTCAGCCAGGACATGCTGGCGACAACCTGGCTATTGGGACCTCTACAACGTGTGACACGTCGCTATCATATACGGTGTCTCTCACGTGGTCTGCATACTTTTGGACCGATCCGCTTACGTAGTAGCGACCCATTTGGTTGGCTCGAATCTGATGTCACGCTTCCTTTTGCCGAACGTTTGCTCATCTATCCTCTAGTTGCACCACTCGAAACATTAGGGCTTGCATCGCTTCATCCATTTGGCGACTATGCCTCGCAACGTCGTCTCCTGGAAGACCCACTCCAGGTCGCGGGTGTACGCGACTATCAACTTGGAGATGAACCACGCCGTATTCATTGGAAAGAGACCGCGCATACAGGCGTGTTACAAAGCAAGGTATACGAGCCGAGCAGCTTACGTCGTCTGCTTGTGCTCTTGGATGTGTGGAACTACTCAGACGTGTGGAAGGGAGCCGACCCTGATATTCAAGAGTTGTCGATTACCGTCGCAGCATCGCTTGCCATGTGGGGACTCGACGAAGGCTATAGCGTTGGTGTCTTAACCAATAGTGCGGTCTCATTACCACCTGAACAACAGAAAAATACATTGCTACAAACCAACGCAATACTTGACACACCAACTATGCTGCTTGACAAAAGACTCTCTACCGAAATTTCCTCTGCTGGCACAAGCATACCCTACTCACGCGACTATGGGCAGTATGAGCAAATACTCTCGACGCTCGCACAACTTGCACCACAATCGACAACACGTATCGAACGATTGCTTGCAACCGAGGAAAACATGTTTCCCGTTGGCACAACTCTTGTCCTGGTTAGCGCAACCTCGTCACTGATAGACGACACGATTGAGCAACTAGAAGAACTACGTCAGCGTGGTGCTGTTGTCTATCTTGTCCTGCTTGGACACAAGGCCGAAAAGACTTCTCTTGAGACATATGCCTTGCCCGTGCATTATCTGGGCGGAAGTGAGAAATGGCATGAACTGGTTGCAACCGTCAGCACTACAAGAGATGGGACACTGGGCACAAGCACGACTACGCTCTCACTGGATTGACATACTCGCCATTCCTATTCTTGCGAGTATTATGGAAGCGCAACCCATTTTTGTTGTGCTCCTTTTTACTAGTGGAGAGCCAGCCGTTCCTTTCCTCAGTGAACTAAGTATTATTTTGCTTGCACTGGGGCTACGCTGGTGGGCAATGGGTGTACGTGCCTATACGGAGCGTGGCATAAGCAAACAAAACGAACAACTTCTGCGTGTGCTTGGTCTCTTGCTTGCAGGCGGTCTTGTCATAGGAACACCCGTGTTGCTTGTACGTTCTGTACTCTCACTTATTCTTTCCTCGGCTCTTGTCCTTTTGCTCTGGTGGCATAGCATGCAACAAAAAACATACGAAGAGAATGGTCAACTCCTCATCTTCTTTAGAATCGGTTTTGCTATCTTGCTATTCTTATTAATTATTGCTGTTTTCTATTCTGATAGCAGTGTCACTATCACGCTCCTCACCGCACTTGCTCAAGCCATTCCCATTTTCTTTCTGAGTGGCTTGCTTGCAATCTCGTTCACTCGTATTGCCCTTATTCGGCATGAAACTGCTCGTTATGCACCTGAGAACGCAACAGGTTTAACGCGCAACTGGCTGTTTGCCTTGACGATATGCTGGCTAGCCGTTGTTCTCGCCGTGCTAGCACTAGAAGCATTCTCGTTTCAAGCCGTCGTTGTTCTCGTAAGTGACATATGGTATGTCGTACTTATTGTTTTGGAATATCTTGTAGTAATCCTCGCCTATATCCTGACACCTATCTTATATGTCTTTAGTTTCCTCTTCGCCCTCTTGTTCCACTTCTTTCCCTTTGGTGGACACCTTACTACCCCTCCTCTTCCTCCGGCACACATCAAGCCTATTGAGCAACAACAAACGTTTTCGCCAGAAGCTCTTGCGGCTGGACGCTTTATACTGTTACTTCTCTCGCTTCTTGTTCTCTTTTTTATTGTACGTGCAATTCTGCGCCGACTCCCCAAAGCGCGTAAAGATGATGAGGTAGAAGAGATACGCGAGGGTCTCTCGCTCCGTTTGATCACCCAACAACGCCGCAAGCAGCGTCTTGAACAGGCATTACCACAGACACCTCAACTAGAAACACTTGAGGCTGAGTCCGCACGCGCTTACTACCGAGAACTTTTGCAAACAATCGCAAGCGGCAACCCAGCGTTTGCACGTCGCTCCGACGAAACACCAGCCGAGTATCAGGCGCGACTACTCATTGTGGCACGGCAGACATTCGTCGAGACGATGCAGGAAGCAGATATACCGTCAGAACAAGAGATATTGGACGTACTTACACACGATTATAACCTGGAAAGGTATAGCGGGAAACATATGGATTCAGCGCAAAAAAACTATCTTCGCGCTTGGGTACCACGCCTTATCGCACGCGTCACACATACACGAACGCCTTAATGCGATTTCACAAAATAACACCAATTGTAGGGGTCTCATTCTATTACATTCGTTAAACCACAATTTGACTCATAAAAGATTGGTCATATGTTTGCTGTACATTCAAAAGTACTATCATGTTTCTCATTTCCTTTTGTTTATATACATATCATGCTGTATCTTTTTGTTTCAAAGCACAATTACATGTTTTTCGTTTAGCATTGTCGTTACTGACTAGATAGGCATTCGTCAAAAACGTTGGATAAGGGAAATTAGATATTTTCTATGTGAAGAGGGGAAGTTTCAGGTATGTCTAAGAAAAAAATTATTGCACTCATAGCAGTTGTTGTATTCCTCACAATTACTATTATCTCCACGCTTTTCACCATTCATTCGCAAGCAAATGCATCCAGTCCCAAAACAACGACTGTCCATCTTGCCTTTTCAGGTCTTGTGACAAAAGGAGAGGCCAAGGGGAGCGCAATCACAGGTGGTCTGACTGAATTTGTTCGATCCGATGGCTTTTTCAGTGGAAATCTACATATTTATGATGGCACACAAATCTCTACGGGTGGCAAGCTCTATGATGGCAAGCTCAGTATCACATTCTACGATACAACGGGCACTCCTGTTATTAGAGGGGCAGGACACATTACAAAGGCTAGTGACTTCGTTGGCACCTTCCAAGTCTTCTATCAGAACAAGACAACCGACTTCGGTATCTGGAGCGCGCTACTAGTTACCAATCCAAAGAGAGTCGTCGCGCTCGACTTTAGTGGCAATGATACTCAGGGTTCCGATCAAGGTACTACATACAATGGTGCCATCATTCTTCACACTAAGACACATAAAGGCACATTTAACGCCCCCGATGGCTCAGTCATTCCTGTAAGCGCGACATTTGGCAAGAACGGTAGTATCAGCATCTCTTTCCATCTTTCACGCATAATCGACATCGACGGTAGTGGTTTGCCATCTAACGAAGACAGCATTAAAGGGTTGCAAGGAAGCTTTGAAGGTCCAAAGGCTAGCGATACGGGGCGATGGTCCGCCTACCACTTTGCATTCTAAGTTCATATCTTCCTTCAGTATTGACATGACAGGGCTTGCCCCCATACGCGTTAATGTAAGGCAGGGAAACTATGTGCGTTGAGGCAAGGGCACCCGCAAGGGGATGCCCCTCCCATACACGAAGTCACCTCCCACGTGTTCCCGTTGTATGGGAGGGGCATCCCCTTGCGGGTGCCCTGGTCCCCACTGACCCCCTTACGTGAACGCGTATGAGGCTTGCCCCTGTCATGCACTTCCCAACTTTTGAACAGTACAAACACAACAATAAAAACTTGATAAACGCTCCCCACACATGGTACAGTAGACACATCACAATTTCTCTCCCGCTTGTATTGTATGTACACTGACGGCCCATGAAGGGCTGTCGTAAGAAGGAGTTGTCCACCGGTGGACAACCCCAGCAGGAGGCAAACCTTGAGTATTCTGGAAGAGCAACGTATGACAGACGCGGACCTCCACGTTCTGTATGACCTTGCCATCTACAATTGTTCCCGCTTTGGT
>CAXUIS010000218.1:0-9193 GCA_964250915.1 uncultured Ktedonobacteraceae bacterium
GCCTAATTCTCTTGTCTACCTAAAAAATAGATGTTATACTGCACAACTACTATGTATGACACTAGGAAGTTGGACGAAACATGGGTCAATATCGACAATGGTTGCACTACCGGCACCTTGATCAGCAACTACAGTCACAAAAGGAACAACTTGGGCTAGCATTGATACGTCTTCGGGAGCACATCAGTGACCTCGACGCTTATCCGCTTGCTGCCGACAATCATGTCATACAGGCATTGGCACTCTATACCAAAACACTCTCGCTGCCTTCAGAAACGCTGGGAGAGGAACAGTTGATTGCAAATGAGTATGTTCAGCAACCCGAAATCATCTCACAGGCACTATTTGAGCACAATCGCTTGCCTGACCTTGACCCAGAGCACGGAAAAGACATTCATGAAACCATCCTACCTAAACGACCCACGAATATGTATACTCCGCTCCCTCCAATTTCGCATAAGGTAGTTGATCTTGTGCCAGAGAATGTAAGTAAGTTCCCTGATGAACACGCGCCGACTGAGCCACAAATTGCGCTCCCTTGGTGGCTTCATAAGGCTGCACTCTCCACCACACAAAGTAACTCACTTGACGCACAAAGTGTTCGCACCAATCATTTGGTACAACGCTGGTTAGAACGTTGGGGACGCCAGGAAGAGCAGACTCAACAACCTACGGATACAAACGGGCAACAAGAACCTATAGAGCAAGAAAGGCAACAATCATGAGCGTTGCCGATAATACGAATATAACGCCTGCTGTGGATGACCTTCATTCCCTCTTCTCACAGCTGAATTCGCAGCAGGTTGAGGCATTCTACAAGAACTATCAGCAATGGCAGCTTGAACAGCAAGGCATAGTGCTACAGGAACAAATCGCCGCTATCGAGCAGCAGATTGTTGATAACCAAGTACTTATGCAACTCACGCAACCCTCGCCTATCGCGCTCGCCACACTAACACGCCTACAATCGTATGGTGTTGATGATATTGACCTGCTCGACAGAATGCTAGAGCGTGGTGACACATGGCTCGATCACACGCTAGAACTACTCGAACAGTGTGAACGCCTTGATGTTATTCACGGCAACTATACTGAATGGTGCCAACATGCTCTTGAAGATGCCTATAACTGGCTCGACTCGATGCATAACGATGAGGAATCGCAGCCCCTATTAGAACAAGCGACGCAAACAGAAACAAGCGATGATACGACAGAAACGCTGTTGATTCAAAGGTTGATGAGCGAAGACGAAATTCAACAACAGATACCCATTCCTTCTATTCTCAGCTATCCTACAACAATAGAAACACATCCCGCTGGCTCAATACAGCCTCAGGAAGATGTGCATGGGCATGAGACACCAGCCAAAGAGACACAACAAAAATCGCCAAAACACGGATTAGTATCACGTATTCTGGCGAGAGTCTGGCACACCTAAAGTCATCAGTGTTGTGGAGGTATACCAATGCTTGGCATGGGGACTATTGGTGCCTGTACAACAGGTTGTGGAGTGGCAGGAGTTACAGCAGCAAGTCGTTGCTCAAGTTCGCTCACTCGTTTACGTAAACGTCTCTTCTCGCTCCCATCACGGAAAGCTGAAAGTGCTGCTACAACGTAGAGTAGCAAAGCACCCAGAATGAACGCGACCAGTACGACTAATCCTAGTGGAAGGTTTGGGGATTGCCATGCAAATACAGCGAATTGTACTTGTGTTGTCAAATTCTCTATTGTTAGGACAACTAACGCGCTTCCAGCTAACGCGAATAAGAAAAGTACTACATAAAACATATGCGGCTCCTCATCTCCTAAAATATATTTTCCGCTCAGTTTACGCTTGCACTACACTAAGCTTTCTTTAGATACGCTTTACAGTACAACATTATATACAACATGTATCAAATTCACTTACGGTACCTAAAATAGGCAAGTCGCGCAAGAGTTAGCAGAGCCATGAAACCTAGCACGATCCAAAAGTGTAAGCCGTTTAGTCACATTAATCATACAGAATAAGATGCAATTCAGCAACCGAAAAATTGACGACATAGAAGAATAGGCTTATACTAGACACATGTTCTATGGAGGCTAGTACGGTGTTATTTGAAGAATACGCAAAAGCAAATCCTATTCACAGCCCGGTACGCACACAGTATCTACAGATCAAGCAGCAAAATCCCGACGCCATTCTCTTCTTTCGCATGGGTGACTTCTATGAGATGTTTGATGAGGATGCCGAGATTGTCGCGCGTGAACTAGAGATCGCCTTAACACGCCGTGACTTTGGGCGTGGCGAGAAATCAGCAATGGCTGGTGTTCCTCATCACGCCGCCGATGGCTACATCGCGCGTCTCGTCAGTAAAGGCTATCGCGTCGCAGTGTGCGAACAAACGAGCGATCCTGCTTTATCGAAGGGATTGGTAGACCGTGCCGTGCTGCGTATCGTCACTCCTGGCACCATTATTGACCCAACCATGCTTGCCGCCAAGCGCAACAATTTTCTTGCTAGTGTTGTCACGAGTCGTAACGCTGTAGGTGTTGCCTATATAGACATTACAACAGGCGAGTTCGCAGTCACGCAATTTAACACGCCCGAGCCAGAGATTGCTCTTCAACAAGAAATCGCGCGTGTTGCTCCCGCAGAAGTCATCATAGAGGCTCATTATAGTCGTCAGGGAAGCCGTAAAAAACGTTGGTTGGCAGCAGTCATGAATGAGAAACAGGTCACAAAACTTGGCAGTAATGGTAATGCGAATGCCGAAATACCTGACATTGACGAGGACGAAGAGGACGATATTGCTCCCTTAACCAAGCTTTTGACGGGCCATGCTGGACACGTTACGCCCTATGACTCACGCTATTTTTCAGAGGATGATGCGCGTCATCGCCTGCTCACACAGTTCAATATTGCATCTCTGGAAGCGTTTGGTTGTGCTCATCTGCCACTTGCTATTCGCGCGGCTGGTGCCATTCTTGCCTATGTGCAGGAGACACAAAAGGGATTGCTCCAACAGCTAGTCGCCCTGGAAACCTATTCCACTCAAGGCTTTATGACGCTCGATCCGCATACGCGCCGCAATCTTGAACTTTTTGAGAGCGGGCGTAGTGGCTCGGTCAAAGGCTCGCTGCTCTGGGTTCTTGATCGCACACGTAGCCCGATGGGTGGACGCCTTTTGCGCCGTTGGATTGGACAACCACTGCTCGATATCGCGCAGTTAGAGTTACGCCAGGAAACTATCACAGAACTCCTCGGCGATACACTGCTTCAGGCACGTCTTGCAGAGTCATTAAAGAAAGCGGGCGATGTCGAACGCTTGATTAATCGTGTACGTCAACGCATCGCATCGCCACGCGACCTGATCGCACTCGCCAACGGCCTGCGTTCCGCCTCCGAAATACACCGATCCCTTGCTGATGAAACAAACAAGCCATCGTTAGAACGTCTTGTGCAGCGACTTACCGACAACGAGGATATCATTACACTTATTGAGCGTGCTCTTGTCGAGGAGCCACCTCTGAGTCTCACCGAAGGCGGCATTCTCCGTCCAGGCTTCAGTCCTGAGCTTGACCAGATACGCGATGCCTCACACAATGGGCGCAAGTGGATTGCCGACATGGAACAACGTGAGCGTAAACGTACAGGTATCAATAACTTAAAGGTTGGCTACAATAAGGCGACAGGGTACTTCATTGAAGTTTCTAGTTCTAACATCAATCGCGTACCCGTGGACTATGTACGCCGTCAAACGCTTTCTAACTGTGAACGCTATATCACCTCTGACCTGAAAGAATACGAGACGCTCATCCTGAACGCACAGGACCGCATCAATAAAATGGAGAACGAATTTTTCGTTCAACTCCGCGCCGATATCGCCGTTCACGCATCCGAGCGCATTCTCGATACGGCTCATGCCCTTGCAGAAATCGACGTGTATGTCAGTTTGGCAGAGGTCGCGGCACGTAACAACTATTGTCGCCCCCACCTGAACGAAGGCGACACTATTCACATCGTCGCTGGTCGGCATCCCGTTGTCGAACAAGCCCAATCCGATACACCCTTTATTCCTAACGACACCAACCTATCCAATAGTGATGCTCAAATCGGTATCATCACAGGTCCCAATATGGCGGGTAAGTCAACCTACTTGCGTCAGGTTGCCTTGATTACCTTGATGGCACAGGTGGGAAGCTACGTGCCTGCGGAAGCCGCGTCAATCGGTATTGTAGACCGTATTTTCACACGTATTGGGGCACAAGACGACCTTGCCACTGGTCAAAGCACCTTTATGGTCGAGATGGTCGAGACAGCAAATATTCTGCACCACGCAACACCGCGTAGCCTCGTTATTCTCGACGAGATTGGACGTGGCACCAGCACCTACGATGGACTCGCCATCGCACGCGCCATCGTCGAATATCTACACAATAATAAGCGTAGCGGTGCGCGAACACTTTTCGCCACACACTACCATGAATTAATCGAGGTCGCGCACATGCTGCCACGCGTCCACTGCCTCAACGTTGCTGTAACTGAGGAGGCTGGTAGTATCGTCTTCTTGCGTAAGATTGTACCAGGAGGAGCTGATAGAAGCTATGGTGTTCACGTGGCACAACTCGCGGGTATTCCTCGTCCCGTCATTCATCGTGCCGAAGAGATACTCGAAGAGTTGGAACACAAAGGCGATGCCAAAACTCGCCGCAAAGCGATGCAAGACATCACCATGCCAGCCGCGTGGCAAATGACTCTCTTCGCCTCTGAGTCCAATCCTCTTATTGAGGAGATCAAAAACCTTGCCATCGACGAACTTACGCCGATTGAGGCAATTAGCAAACTGTATGAATTGCAACGAAAGGCGAAGAAAGAGTAATCTTTCAAAGACTACATTTGCAAACACCATCTTACGAACTCAATAACCGCATGCGAAGTGTTACTCTTGCGTTGCTCTTGTACCAATGACAAGAACACGCTACATCGGAAGAGCTTCAAGTCCCTTGTTCTGCCACGTTGTTCCACGTCGCTCATACTCAAACACTTTTTCGACGGCATTGGCTATGCGGGGACCAAACTCGCGTTCGAGAAGATACAAGCCGAGGTCTAAGCCAGAGGTAACACCGCCAGCAGTAACTAAATCGCCGTCATCAACTACGCGTGCTTGAATTGGAATAGCACCTGTGGCACTCAAAACATCCATGCCCATATAATGCGTCACTACATGACGGCCTTCGAGCAGACCAGCCATCGCAAGTGCAAGTGAACCTCCACACACCGTCGCAACGAGTACCTTTGGATTGTCCAGTGCTCTCTTCATCAAGGTTGGAAGGTCGGTCTCCATTGTCCGTGCCAGCAAGATGGGAATGGTGTCAATCTCGCTCCCATCTTCAGGCGCGTTAATTGGTCCCGACGCGCCCGGCACAATGATGATATCAGCCTTATTTGGGTCTAGCATGGCTGTTGCACGCAGAACCAAACCGCCTGATCCACTTACCACCTCTCGCGGTCCTTCCGCCGAAACCAACTCTACCATGAGCATTCCGCCAGTGGCTGTCTCGCCAGCACACAACACTTCGTATGGAGCAACCACATCAAGTGGGTCAAAACCATTGAACAATACAATCTGTGCGTACATTATCCCTCAGTCCTTTTATCAAAGTTTTACAAATGATGACTCTTGATTGCCATCCCCTTTACTATAAGGTATACTTATCCTATTCAACAGTGGCTAGATTGCCATACATCAACGAGTTTAAGCCAATCTAAGGAACTTGTGGTCAACTTAGAGTTGCGAGTGAAGAAGCTTTCTTTGCATTATCAAAGGGACGGTAGGATTTAGTTATGCATACAGTCGCTGTTCTTGCCCTGAATGGAGTCGTGACATTCGATCTATCGACTCCAATCGAGGTGTTCGGACGCGCCCGTTTACCAGATGGACAGGACGCATACGAAGTTTGTGTCTGTGCTCCAACCAACGAAATTGACGCAGGCACGTTTACAATGCATATCCCTTGGCGTTTAGATATGTTGGCGAAGGCAGACACTATTATTCTACCTGGCCTGGCAGACCTTATGGCACCACTTCCCGATGAAGTACTCGCAGCCCTACGCGATGCAGCTACACGAGGAGCGCGGATTGCGTCAATTTGCGTTGGAGCATTCACGCTGGCTGCTACAGGATTGTTAGATGGTCTACGTGCGACTACTCATTGGGTCGCGGCTGGTGAGTTGGCGCACCGCTACCCCAAGGTGAAGGTCAATGCGGATGTGCTTTTTATCGACAATGGGCAATTCTTAACTTCTGCAGGTGCTGCTGCAGGGCTTGATCTGTGCCTCTATATGATTCGTCGGGACTATGGTGCAGCGGTAGCGGCTGACGCAGCAAGGTTATCAGTGATGCCTTTGGAGCGCGACGGTGGACAGGCACAATTCATCGTACACGAACCACCCACCGCCGATGGCGCAACACTTGAACCAGTATTACAGTGGATGGAAACGAATGTGTGCCAAGAACTCAGGCTTGAAGATATCGCAACGCAGGCGATGATGAGCACGCGCACTCTGAGCAGACGTTTCCGTGAGCAGACAGGCATCACACCTCTGCAATGGTTGAATCGCTCTCGACTCCGCCAAGCACAATCCTTGCTAGAAACCACCGATTACTCGATTGAACAGATAGCTAGTCATGTCGGATTTGGCTCGTCAACCAGCTTCCGCGATCACTTTAAGCACCTCGTTGGTACTAGTCCACAGTCATATCGCCGTGCCTTTCGGGGAACAACGATGAACTAAGTAAACGGCAATAAGCCATCGGTTACTCCCTCTTGACCTTCCATGCTTCGATGACACAATGAAGTGGTATCTCAGCAATCCACGCTCCTTGATTAGAGTTTGCTAACAATTCATCGGTTGGTTCGGGTTCCTCTAAAAAAGCCACAACTAAACCAGCAGATCGCAAGGTACGGAAATACCAGGACAGAGGCCGATGATAGCTGTGCGTATAGACAACTCTATCTGGTACATTCTTCCACGGCAAATCAGCGACAGAGACTTCACGGTAGCGGCTCATTTTGCGCCAAACGGTGATCGTTGGATACATATACTCGATATCCCAACCGGAAGCGTTCACTTTGTCAAAACAAGGATGAGACAGACTGGCAACAAAACGACCTTGTGGCTGAAGCACACGCGCCACCTCTTGAATCGCACCCATTGCATTTTCAATATCCATAAGAGCCATATTGCAAACAATGAGGTCAAACACGCTGTCTTGCAACATATCTAAATGAGAAGCATCAGCTACATAGTACGTTATACCAAGAGGCTCCTGTTTCTCTCGCTCGTAAGCTCGCTCAATAAGTGGTACATTGGTATCCACACTAACAACAGTAGCCCCTTGACGAGCAAAACGACGACTCAGGTAGCCATTGCCACAGCAAAGGTCCAGTACGCGCATCCCCCTCACCTCTCCAACAAGCCAAAGTAGTGTTGGATCAATCAAAGTTCGATGCCACAGATCACCTTCATCACCCATCTTCTCATCCCACCATGTAGCCATCTGGTCCCAACCAAAAGAACTCATTGATTTTCTCTCCCTTCTTTAAGATAAGATTTCTCACTAGTGTAACGATGAGTTTTGCATTCCTTCCCCTATGTGGTACAATGTTTGTGTTAGTGTACAAGATACAATAATAGAAATACCCCATAGGGGTTGTAATAGAACCTGTTTTTGTGCCTTTATTACTGTGGGACATGGCAACGGTTCGTAACACAAAAACTTTTCTGACACTACATCCATACAAATGTGTGTCTTGAAAGGGCTTGCGTTCGTGTACTCTATAGAATACACAAAATTTGCGAGAGAAAACACTTTAGCAGGCATAATGGACTATGCCAGACATAGTATATTGCAAAAAACAGGATACAGGCATACGAGAAAAAATAGTGCCGTATCTAAGGAGGATTTCCATGAGTAATCCATTACAAGAACTTCAGAAGTTGGGACAGAGCGTATGGTACGACAATGTTGACCGTGCTCAAATACAATCAGGTCAATACCAGCACATTCTTACCGATGACGGTATCGCTGGCGTCACCTCAAATCCATCCATCTTTGGCAAATCTATCAGCACCGGACATGCCTACGATGAGCAGATAACTCAGTTGCTTAATGAAGGCAAGGACACCAGCGCAGTTTACGAGGCTGTTGTCATTCAAGACATTCGCACCGTTGCCGATATGCTTCGTCCCGTTTTCGAGCGGACCGATGGACAAGATGGCTATGTGAGCCTTGAAGTTTCACCTGATCTATCGCACGACACCGAGGGCACACTGTCAGAGGCACGCCGCTTTTGGAAAATGGTTGATCGCCCAAATTTGATGATTAAGATTCCAGCCACACCTGAGGGCATTCCTGCGATTAAGCAGGCCATCAGTGAAGGTATGAGTATCAACGTAACGCTCATCTTCTCGCTCGATAGCTATCGCGCTGTTGCCGATGCCTACTTGAGTGGGTTGGAAGAGCGCAGTGGACGTGGTGAGCCTATCAACAAGATTGCTTCCGTAGCCAGTTTCTTTGTTAGCCGCGTCGATACACTCGTTGATCAGTTGCTAGAAGACAAGATCAAGGCTACAAGCGATACCAACGAGCAGCGGAAACTCAAGACACTTGAAGGTAAGGCTGCTATTGGGAATGCGCGACTCGTCTACCAGGAGTTCAAACGCATCTTTGGTTCACCACGCTTCGAGTCGCTTAAACAAGCGGGTGCCAACCTACAGCGACCACTTTGGGCCAGCACCAGCACCAAGAATCCAGCATACCGCGACGTTCTTTATGCAGAAGAGCTGATCGGACCAAACACCGTTGATACGATGCCTCTTGAGACCGTCGAGAGCTTCCACGATCATGGCAATGCTCGCGTCACTATCGAAAACGATCTACAAGGCGCAAAGGACATCTTCACCGCGCTTGAAGCTGAGGGTATTCACTACAATCAGGTGACACAGCAATTGCTAGATGAGGGCGTCAAAAAGTTCGCCGATGCGTTCCATCAGTTGTTTAACGACATCAAGAGCAAACAACAAGGCATTAAAGAAGGCCAAACCGCTCATTAACTTCCTCCTGTACGGGTCTGCTTTATGAACCCCAATTTGGGCGCCGGAAGAGGGTGTGGTTAAGGAGAGACGTTAAGGCGTTTGTGTTCAGCC